>DAHXLV010000034.1 GCA_027365815.1 Microcaldota archaeon | reverse complement strand
CCTTTCCTAAACTTAAACGCGTACAGTACCCCTCCCACTATACAAGCGGATAGTAAGGCTGGTGGACTCACCGGTGAACCAGGAAGGCGAGGGTGTGATACGGATAACACCAGATGGCATAAAGTGATGCGATGTTACTTCTAGTAGGGACAGGAGTCTCCTACAACGACATTTCGATGGCGGCCGTAGAAGCCTGCAGGGGATGCGAGCTTTACGTGGAGCGCTACACCAGCTTCGTTGGCAGCCAGAAGGTGGAGTACTTGGAAAAGATCCTGGGGAAAAGGATAACGGCGCTTTCTAGGGAGGATCTTGAGGAGAAGGCAAAGGAAACAGTCGCAATGGCGGATGCGAAGGACATAGCCATCCTTGTCGGCGGCGACCCTCTTACAGCGACCACCCACAAGATACTGATGATAGAGGCGAGGAAGCAGGGCATAAAGACCAGGATCCTGCATTCAAGCTCTGTGATTCCAACAGTGATAGGGGAGAGCGGGCTCGATTTCTACAGGTTCGGCCAGGTGTGCACAATCCCAAGATGGACTGAAAGGTACAAACCTGTCTCGTTCTACGATACGATAGAGCGCAACTTGTCAAGGAACCTGCACTCGCTAGTGCTGCTGGATTACGATGGTCAAAACGAGCGCACACTGCCTGTCAAGGACGCAGTTGCGGCGCTTGCAGCCGCAGAGAATGAATACGGGAAAGGAATAATAGGCAAGAGCACCGTAATGATGCTGGTGCAGGATGTCGGAACAGGCGAGCAAAGGGTCGCGCTGACCAGCATGGGGGAAGCGCCAACCCAGGATAAGGGCAGGATGACAACCTTGATAATACCAGCAAAGTTGTCGGAAATAGAGGAGGAGGCCATGCGCAGCATGGCGGTGACATGATGCTGATGGTCAACTACACGGCTAAGGAGGGTGTGCATACCGCAGACCAGTCAACGATCGGCACGCTCATTGAGGGGAGCTTCGGCACGCTAAGGAACGGCAAGCTCTACCTAGAGCCGGAGGAGGCGCTCTATCGCTTGGATGTCCGCAATGCAAAATGCACTGATGGCGCAAGCCAGCTGACGTTCAACGAGCTCGCCGCACGGTTGATAGGGAGCAGGAAGCTCATGGCTAGGTACTTCACCTACAGGGACTGGAGGGACCGGGGCCTTATAGCCAAGCAGAGCGCGTTCAAGGCCAAGCAGAACGCAAAAACACCCATAAAGCGGTATCCATCATCGCGGATAAGGGTAAGCGGGTACAAACTGACAGGCACCTTCTTCCAGGAGGACATGACGACGATAGCCGACGAGTCGGACGACGGCAAGGCGATATACAATGACCTGTGGTTCGGGCAGTACGGCACATACAAGCTAGGCGAGCGAGGCGTGCTCAACAAGCTCGATGTTTACGAGACGCTCTACCTGATGGATGCCGGGGTGCTGGAGGCAAGGAACCGCACAAGGAGCGAAATATTCGACATAGCCAGCAAGAGGAGGTCTGATTTTCCCAAACTCTACGAGGTATATTCGGATTGGAGGGGCAAGGGATACGTGGTGAAGACAGGTTTCAAGTTCGGCACCCATTACAGGATATACTTTCCCGGGGCAAAGCCGATAAGGGAGAGCCCAGCATGGGTGCATTCGAAGCACGTAATCCATGTATTCCCCAGGGATATCAAGCTGCTCATATCTGAATGGGCCAGGGCCATACGCGTCGCCCACTCTGTTAGGAAGACATTCATTCTCGCCATACCTGGGAAAAGCAGGGCCAAACGAATGCAGATAGATATGCTGCTGTATCACAGGAAGGGCAAAGGCGCAGAGAACCCGGCGGACGACGCGCCGCGATACGCGATGCTCTCGATAAGCGAGGACGAGTATATAGGCGGCAGCGAGCTGTCAGCGATAATAAACGAGGCGAAGCAGAGGAAGCTGGAGCTCGTAATAGCGATAGCGGACAGGGAAACTGCGGTGACGTACTACAAGGTAAGGAGGATAGACCTGCCGCAGAGCCGCTGCGAATATTATGAAATAGACTGGATGCAGCCTTAGGCCTTTACGCGCACCCTTTTCTTTACAGTCACGTATTTGTACTTCGGCTTGCCTTTGCCGCCTGGCCCTTTCCTAAACTTAAACGCGTACAGTACCCCTCCCACTATACAAGCGGCTATCGCAATCCCTATTATCACATAGAGCAACGGCCCGTAGTTCGGTGCAGGCGGCAGCTTGGAATATATTATCACTTCCTTACCAAGGCCACCTTGTATAACCGCACCGCCAGGGTTGCTGGCGTTGGTTGCGGCAAGGACCTGCATTATCCCATCCCATCTGATACCTGCCTTGTTTGTCGCAGGCATACGCACCGTTACATAAACAGTTGCTGACTGGCTCGGCTGCAGGACTCCACTAGTAGGCGATACTGTAACTGTCGGTGTAGTTTCGTTCTTTATAGGGTTATATTGCGGTGGGCTTACTGTATAAGATATTGGGGCTCCGCCTCCATCAAAGATGGAGTAGCTAAGCGTTTGCGTACCGCCCAAGCTTACATTGAACACAAGAGCGCCGGCTCCCTGCCCGAGGTTCTGCGAATGGGAAACTGCGACAAGTATGGTAAAAAGTAGGACAGAGCTAATTGTAACAATAGCTTTATTTTTAATCCCCATCTAAGCGCACTTTTACTAATTAGCAGACATTAGTTATTATAATGTTCTGCGAATAGACGTTCGCTGTCTGTCCTGCTGGAATTCCCAGCCCCCACCACACCGTTCCTGGCGCTTGAGGGGTTGCAGAAACTCCAGTAGATGTCGAAATTTGGGTTAAAGCATGGCCAGATCCATATGCTGTGTTAGATGTGGCCCACGTGGTGTTCGCCACCCCAAAGGTAAGCGCCGTGTTTGCGCCTATCCAGTTGCCTCCGTACACCCATATTGTTGCGCCTCCATTGCCATTGTTTGTGTCTATCACATTCTGATTGGTGTATATGGTGTTCTGGCTAGGGATAACGGTGCCGAAGTTAAGCGTAGTAGGGCTCAGCGATACCTCGCAAACTGTAGGTACATTTACTGTGAGTATAACATTAGGAGCTATTTGGTTGGCTGCGAAAGCAAGTGGCAAGCCAAATTGGACCATGAATAATATTGAAAACGTAACTATCGCTGCTGTTGCGACTATAGCACCGCCAAGCAATTTTGAGCTGTTAGCATACATTAGTTATCACCACATTCTGGGAGTACACGTTTGCAGCCTGTCCTGAAGGGACAGCTACACCAAACCACAAACCCGCGCTTGTAGCGGCAGACACTGCAATATTTGTAGTTGTTATTGATGTAGTTAGCACATTTCCAGTACCGTATACTTGATTCGCACCAGCCCATTGGGTATTGCCAACAGCAAAGGTAAGCGCCGTGTTTGCGCCTATCCAGTTGCCGCCATATATGTAGATTGTAGTTCCTTCATTACCTCCATTAGTGTCCAAAATAGCATTGTATAGGTAAATTGAGTTTGTGGATGGGTCAACCAGGCCAAAACCAAGTGCTGTCCTGTTAAGCGATATGGCGCACGACAATGCAACGTTAGCTGTTGCTATAACGTTCGGCGCTACTGCGTTTGCATATGCAATTGGGACTATATCCGGCAGAATGAAAAAGGATGAAAGCGCTATAGCGGCAGCAGCAATAACTATAGCCACTCCTACTGATCGCCTTATGTCTCCATTAGCCATGTGATATCGCCTTTTGGTATTGTCTGCAAGACTAGATATATAAATCTTCTTACTTATCGCCATTTCAACACAGGTTGGTGATTATTATGTTTTGCGTGTATGAATCCGCCACCTGCCCTTCTGGAATGCCAAGCCCAAACCATACATTGGACCTTGAACCAGCATCAATTGCAATACCGGTATTCGCTGGTATGGTAGTCAGTACATTGGCAGCCCCAAACGCAACGCCAGATCCGGCTGACCATACGGTATTGCTCACCCCAAACGTGTTCAGTGCATTTGTGCCTATCCAATTGCTCCCGCTCACAGCGATCGAAGCGCCTTGATTACCGTTGTTTATATCCAGCACATTCTGGCTGGTTGTCAATGTGTTTGATCCTGCGAGAACTGTACCGAAGCTTATCGATCCGGTTAGCGATATCTCGCACACAGAAGGCACATTAAGGGTGAAAATTACGTTCGGGGCGATAGAGTTGGCAGCATATGTTGTTTGCACAGTTAGCTGTAGCAGGAACACCATTGCGAATGAGGCAAAAAGCGTTATACTTTCAAATATGTATCCGCGCCCCATAAAACCGCCGTCAGATTAATGTTGTTGAGATAATATATAAATATCGTGTTAAGAGCAGAGAGGTCAACACACATTCGTTATTATGATATTCTGCGAGTAAACATTGGCAGGTTGTCCGGCAGGCACCCCAAGGCCAAAGTATATGCTGTTGGAGCCTCCGCTTCCGGGCACGAGTATGTTTGTGTTGGACGTTGCAGAGGTGAGTGCGTTGCCTTTGTAGCTGCTGTCGCTGGTGGGATTCCACAATGTGTTACCCACACCGAAGCTGTTTCCGCCTCCTATCCAATTCCCTCCGTTTATCCAGAGAAACGATGCAGCCGGTCCATTATTTGTGTCAGTAACGACCTGATTGGTGTTGTAGGCATGGCTCGCTATTACAGCGCCGAAGCTCAATGCATTGGTGCTGAGGCTTATCTGGCACGAGGTGCTGGAGTAGATTATGTTTACGGTAGTGCCGGCCAGCGCATTTCCAGATGGCGTGAGCGGCGCATACGTGATCCCGTTCACAACGACATTCGGCGCCGTCCATGTGTATATGCCTGGCGGCGTGTTGAAAGTCATCTGGGTGTTTTGGGTCCTGCCAGCATAGCATGTGCGGTTCACCGTCCATTTGGTCCCGCTCGGCAGCCCAGATTCGGAATAAAGCGTCGTGGTGTTATCCCACAATTGGACGAATTCAGGTATCACTGTGTTGTTTTTGCCGGAAGGGGAATTGAGCCAGAATCCTGATACATTGAACCTGACGGCCCGCGCATCGGTGAAGAGCTCGTTCGGAGTCGTGGTGACACCCCCCTCATTTGTGCTTGTCAGGCCTGCATAGAGGAAAAGGAGGCTATTCGTCGGATTCGCGTTGAATGTGCTTCCTGAAGGCGCCGGCCATACTCCGCGCGGTGCGCTCAACGCCTGTAGCGATGCGGCGCGCACGAAGCTCATGTAGTTCCCAACAATGGCCTGTTGGGATTGTGCCTGTATGTCAAATGCATCCGCGTATTGTGATACGTGCCCAGACATGTTAATTTGGAGGTAGCCCTGCGCGTTTGTGCCATTGTGCGGTATACCCTGAAGGAGATCCAGGGCAGGCGCGGCGAGCAGTATGCTGTGCGGCGGATTAAGTCTGGTCCAGTTGCTGAACTTATATGTATAATTCCATGGGTTCTTCTGCTCTATCAAGGGAGTATTGAACGGCGCGGTATACTCAGGATCGTACATCGCGGCGGTTACGTAAGACGGAAGAAGACCGTTTGCTACTATGGAGTTTGTCACCCATCCGGTGTAGTTCCCCACATAGCCGTAGAAACCGTTTACACCAGAAACCATCTGGTATGCCTTGCTGAATGGCTGCGCTGGCGCGCCCAGGTCGATGCCAACGAAGGAGCATGAATTGTTCAGAGTCTGGTTGAACAGGGTCGGACTCATCCCCACCACATTCAAGCTGACAATGTCGTTAGCGTTCGCTATCCAACCAGTTTCCTTGTCCGGCTCCACAGTAAGTACCTGCGTCGTGCACGCTCCGATAGTTTGGTCGCAACCGATGACGTTGTAGGTCCCGACCCAGAGCGAATTCTCGAGATACGACACCGAGCCGGTGCCTGATAGGGAAACGAGCTGTATGCTGTTCGATATGACTAGATTCACAGTGTCGCTGCCGCTTATGGCGTTCACAGATATGGTGTTGTTCCTCAGGTACTGCGCCGGGTTCCACGGTATGTTGAGATCTGGAATCGATATGCGGAACGTCATCTGGTTCGCCCCGTATACGTAATTGGCGGTCCCGGTCCTCGATGTAGTGTTCACTGAGAAGTTGTAACTGCCCACAGCGCTCTCAGAAACGCTGTTCTGCGTGAAAAAGGTGTTTACAGGTACGCCGTTAAGGTAGTCTGTCACGCTGAGCTGGTTGTTGATGGTCTGGACGTTAGCCGTAAGTGTTCCGGAGCATGGGGCTATACATGACGCCGGGAAGTTCGGCAGCGTTATAATAGGAGTAGCTCTGAGGACGGAAAGGACGTTTATGTTGCTGGTCATCGAGCTTGAGAGGTCGTTCGCGTAGAATGCATATGATCCTGCACCCAAAAGCGTCGCGTTATAGGTGACCGAGCCGATCGCGTTGGCCAACTGGGTCGAACCGAGCCAGATCGCGCAGTTATCTGAGTTTGGGCGACATGTTGCGGTGACTATATTGAGCTGGCTGTATGTGACTGCATTGCCAGACGAATACGTCAGCGTCGGGGAGCCCGCTGGAGACAAAGTAGGTCCGAAAGTGACTTGCGGCTGGATTCCGCTAGGAGGATACTCCCTTCCCCTGAACCACTGGTAGTCCACTGTTCCGGCTCCATTTGGGCCGGATCCGGCTCCCACCGAGAGGTAGTAGTTTGCTATCGAAAATACCGTATTCGCGGCCGATATCACATTTGAATATGATGCATATCCGGTTAGTGCGCCTGTGTTCCACACAAAGGAATCAACCCCACCGGAGCTTGGCACAGCAGTTCCTACAGCTCCGAGGTTCCCTCCGAGGCTTTGGGCCAGCAATATGTTAGCAGTGCCGCTTGCGGTAAAGGTAGTCATGGCATAACCGTTGCCTTCCAAATTTTGGCACCCGACACCTGCGCAGCTAGCCACAGAGTTAGTCAGAGTTTCGGCCAACGCCACTATCGAAGGGCTTCCAACAGTAATTACGAAGTTTGATACGAAAGCATCACTTATGACAGGGTATGGGAGAGAGTTCGCAGCAGTAGTGAACGCGAACTGTTGGTTGTTGCCCAGCGTGACACTCAGGCCATTATCTATGATCGGTATTACATTGTACGTACCTTCCACCCATCCAGGCTGCACCGAATTGCCTGCGAAGTTCGTGTATGCACTGAAGACAGCCGCGCCGTTATCGTACTCGGCGTAGCTTGTCTGCGGGCATCCTGATGCGCAGAAGAGCTGCGGCGCAGCGCCGTAGCTCGCATTAGCGTTGGCCATGAAGTTCGTTGATTGCGGCCCTATTCCGAAATAAAGATTCGTATCGCTGCTTGACTGGGAAATAGTATCAGGCACATTCGCCCAGAATATCATGTTTGCTGTAAGTCCGTTCGACACGAGTTCGTTCGCGCTGTTGAACGCTTCAAGCCAGAGCGGGATAACGTTGCCAGACAGGCTGTTGTAGAGGTAGATGTTTGTTGCGGTCGTTGCAACGTAATTGCTGTAGGCAAGCCCGTTAAATGTGAGCATAGCCTGGAACCTTCCAGGCGACCCCACAGTGTTGCCCACCGTTACTGGTATGCAGCCATTTGTAAGGTTGCTGAGCGCAGGCGGCAGCACTCCGCAGCCCGAGAGGATAAAAGTTACCGCAACCGTGTTTCCTGCACTGACGCTGCCGCTAGGCTGCAAAGGCACATAGGTGTTAGCGCCGACCGAGACGTCGGGCACGGTGTAAGCGTAACTGCCCGGGACTACGGAGAACACAATACTGTTAGGCACAATGGCATTTATGGTATTCCCACCATATGTCACGTTCCACTTCTCCCCGCTGTTCGGCAGCCCGTTCTCCGTGAAGGTCGCCACCCCATATACCGCGCCAAAACTGACTGCTGGCATCACGCCATTCGGTGGATAATAGCGGACTCTGACGAGGTTGTAAAGGATATCATAAGTGCCAGTTCCTGTATGCTGGCTTGGAGGGGCGATGTAGAATGATGTCGACGATGAGAGCGGGTTCTTTGCGAGGGTCACAACAGCCGAAGCGCTCTCATACTCCGGAACAGTATCAGTTACCACATCGAATGAGCTGGCGGACGTGCCTGGGTAGATGAGCGTAGCCCAGTACCACGTGCTTGCAGCTATCGTGCCGGTCTTCGTTCCGGTGGTTGTTGTGCCAGAAGCATCGCTCAGAGGAGCATACAACTTGCTACTTATGTGCCCTGCGTTTGAAATTCCATTCTCCAAGCTGCCCGCTGTCGAGCTGTCCCCTATACCAATCTCTCCAAAGTTAGCAAAAGTGGTGCCTTCGAAATTCGACTCAGCTATCACCCCCTGGGCGCTTACGGATGCGGTCTTGTAGACCCACTGGGCGTTTACATTGGCAGGCCCGCCAGAAGTTTTGATTGCGTTTATAGTCGAGCTCCCATAAGCTACACCAGTACTCTGCGTTACTGTCACCCCACTGATGGCGCCAAAGTCGCTCGTCGGCGTGTCTCCGTTGAAGTATAACGGAAAGACTTGGGCACCGTTATCATACTCCGCATATGTGCTGCTGAGCCATGGCGCCTCCCCAGTTGTAACTCCATCAAAGAGACTGCTTGATGTGCTTGCGAATCCCATGTATACATTGGCAGACGAGGACGCGCTTATGCCCCCAGATATGCTGAGCCAATAAATTGTATTGGTTGATGAGGAGGAAGCGCCGGCTGCCTCTGTTGCAATGTTGTTCCCTTCAAGCCACGAGTTTATCAAAGTGCCGTTGCTATAGAAAAATTCTATGTTGTCGAGCGTCGCGGCTTCGTAACTGCTGTATGCGAGGCTGTTCACTGAAAGCATTTGCTGGAACGGGGCCGCTGTGTTGACAGATTGCGAATTGGTCAGCGTTATGGGCACGTAGAACAGTATATTTGTCGGTATTATCTCCACCAGAGGATCGGCATAGGTGTAATTGGAGTTGCCAGCGGAGCTAAGGTCAATGAAAACCTGCTGGTTGGCGGGAAGGAGGTAGTTTAACGTCTTGGACAACGAAGCGGCATCCGTAGACCCACTGTAGAGCGTCACGCCATTCCCAGCAACCACGCTATAGTTCATCGGAAGGCTGTTCAGCAGCGACGCCGACATGCTTACATTGAGCGCGTAGTACCTGTTGCCGCTTAGCCCAACCTGCCCGTTTACTACCGGAACATGAATAACCTCTACAGTCGTATTCTTGCTCTGCTGAACCGTACGCCCGTTTATGGTCAGGGTAAGTGGCGGGGTCGCTTTTACGACCTTTACATTATAGACTTTGAATGAGCCCGTATATTTGTTTGATTGGGCGAATCTGTATGCACCGCCAGCCGCTGCAGGCGCGCCCGAGACCCTCAACGAGCCGTATGCCAACGTGACATTCTGTGTTGATATGTTGAATGAGCCCGCGGCCAATGGGAACTGTGCGGCCAACGAGCCTGCAGCCGCATAAAATTTGGAAACCTGGCTGTTACTCAATGGTGTGAGATTCGAGAAGGAAGGAGTGGCGTTGCCCTCGTATGCCGCGCCTCCCGTAATAGAGCCTACCTGGCTAGCTATGTAGGATTGTATAGTTGAGTTGAGTACGGTGACGTTAGTTGCCGGGTTAGTCACATACGATATTCTTGGCGATACCGGTATCCTAACAGACAAGTTCGATGTTCTGACAATGTTGACGCTCGTTGTTGTGGGCGTGCTGCCCGTAGTTGTGTTTGATGTGGTAGTTGTTAAGGATGTTGTGGTGTTTCCATAAGAGCGCAATGCATACGCTATGTTGATTGTGCTTCCAGCCATCAACATTCCATTAGACGGCGTAGGCAGATAGGTGGAATTGAGCAGCCTCACTGGCTGTGCAGCAAAAGGGTAATTACCAGGAGGGTCTCCAAAGGTAAGTGGTCCCTGCACGACCGTATTCATGGTGGTGTAGTTGTATGAAATGCTCCATACGGCATTTGCCGGGAGTCCATTTTCTGTAAATGTGGTGTAGACGTTTGCTGGTATTGTAGTTGTACTGGAAGAAGTGGTTGCTGTGGTCGTTGTCGAGCTCGAAGTGCCCGGTAGCACCGAGTTGAACGTTATGGTGAGATTGCTGCCGGCCTTGAGATAACCATTAGCCGGCGAAGGTGTAAAGGTTATGCCGTTCTGTGTGGGTGCCCAAACGGTGAACATGTAATTGCCGGTGTAAATAGGGAACTGTATACTTGATGGGGAAACTGTACCCTTCACTACCCCATTATACGAAACATTCCATGTATATCCGTTCGGTATGCCTGATTCTTTGAATGTTGTAGGATTTGTCGGTATCGATGTTGTAGATGTAGTGGTTGTGATAGAGGTAGTTGACGTCGAAGTGCTCGTTTGCGTGTTGGAAGTTGTTGAATTCAACGAGTTCGCGTAGATGGTAGTGGTAGAGGTATTTGCCGTGTTCGTGACCTGATTTGATATGGTATTTTGTGAGTATGAAAGAGTTCCTAATAGTGCCATTGTAGAAATACAGAATGACAAAATGCATATTGCTGCCTTAATGCGAACTGGAGCCCCCATAATGAAACCTATTGTAAAATTCTTATTGAGATATAAAAGGGTTTCGAGCTACTTTTCATTACGCGTGTAAAAAAAACTTCTTAACCATCCAAACAGCCCCTTCCTTACGTAGACTCCCTCAGTTTTGTATTCTGCTCCGGCTCTCGAAGCATACCTCCTTGAAAGCTCCCCTACAGCACGTGAGAACCTCGTTCTGGGCCTGAACACATATGTGGGTATGTGCGCCGCTATGCTGGCAGGGACGGCATCGTCCTCGTAAAGCAGCCCGCTTATTTCGCCTCCGTACATGTCAAGTATTTCGTTGTAGCTCAGCTCGTACCTTGCGTTCCTGACCTTGTTGACTATCAGGGAGTGTTTCAGGTGGGCTTTGTCGTACTTGTTTGAGAGCCTGCACGCGCTCACGCACGCAGGCACGTCTGGGGTTGCCACTATTATGTCCTCGTCGAACCTGGTCAGCATTATGTCCGGATCGTAGCCAGGCGCGGTATCTATGAGAATGAAATTATAGTTTGTCTTCTTCGCGTTAGAAAGGAATGCATTTATCTCTGCAGCTTTCGGCTGGCGGACAATCCCCCTCACCTCACCAGGGAGTATATGCAGCCCGGTAGGTTCGTGCACGGCTGCGGCATGACCGATCGTCGTTTTTTTCGTCAGGACTGCACGAACGCCGGAATTTGCGTCTTCAAGGCCCATATGGAAGCCAACGCTAGGGTTCGTGAAATCAAAATCTACAAGCAGCACTTTGTATCCCATATCCCGTATTGCAGCGGCGAGGTTCGTCGCCACCGTGGTCTTGCCCACGCCGCCTTTCTGTGAGGAAATCCTTATTATGTACGGTTTACTCAACACTCTCGCCTGTTATCCTTTTCCTCAGTCTGACTAAGTTTCTCGTCCTTTCCGCGTTGTATTTCGGGCGCCTGCGTCGCAGTTTTAGTATCGATAACAACACAATTAAAACTATCGTCAGCACCGCTATTGCCTCGAGCGCCAGCGTGGCTTTCTGGAGGTTTGCCTGCACTGGCTGCTGGGACGCTGTTGTACTTGCAGTCTGCCTTGGGGATATAATCACAGGCACCGATTCGGTAAGGTTAGCCGTGCTGGAAGTGATGTAAAGGTAAAACAGCATAGTCCCTGTGTAATTGCCAACAGACACATAGAACTGCTTCTTCAGCAGCTGGTTTGGCGAAGCATTCACTGTCTGCACCGGGTTTGCCACGTTCGATTGCGGCGATCCGGCCAGGTAGAATGAAATCTGCTGCGTGGAGGTGCCAGTATAGAATACGGATACATTCACGTACCCGGAGCTGTTGCTGATGAGCGAAGGCGATGAGATATCGACGACTTTAATGATGCTCAATGGCGTAGCCTGGCTCGGTGCCGAGAATATGTTCTGCGGATACGAAAGGTATTCTACGCCTGTCTGGTTAAGCACGGTGTAATATGCATATACTATCTGCCCAGGCTGCAGTTTGCTCACCTGCCAATTGATCACATAGCCGTTCGGGCCTAGCGTCACATTGTTCGGAAGCCCGAATGCAGATATCTGCGAGGCGCTTTTCGCATAGGTGCTGGGTAGCATGGTGGTCAGGGTCCCATTCCTCACAACCCCCGCTCCCGAGTTCTGAATTGTTATTACCCCGCTCAAGGTACTGAGTGAATTTGTCAAGAAGGTCTGGCCTACTATCTGTAGGCCATTCTTCATATTGCTATATACTGTAAAAGTGAGATATTCCGTCTGCGTGACCGGGTCGTTCACTGTTATATTTAGGGGTATCACATATGTGCCGGGCTGCGTAGTCGGCAGGGTCTTGAAAGTCGCGGTTATCAAGCCGGTCTGCCCAGGCTGCAGGTAAATGCTGTTCGTAGATAACGTAAGTAAATCGCTGAAGTCCTGGCCGATTGTAAAATTGATAAGTTCTGGTACGCTTTGGTTGTTCCTTATACTTATCTGGCTTGTAAGCCCCTGCCCAGCTACTGTCGAAGTAAGTATTGGGATTGAACCTATAGTAACTCCAGGCACCGCTTTGATCGGGGGAGGCCCTCCGCCTCCTCCTCCCGGGCTCGGCGACGGTCCAGGCCCAGGGCTGGCTACGGTGTAAGAGGCGCTCTTTGTATTCGAATTGTACGTCACGCTGTTGCTTACATACGTAGCGAATGAATTGAGGGTGTATGTTCCTGTGGCGGAGGTGGCGCCGCTGATCTGCAGGGTCACGAATTCACCCTGGTTTGGGCTGAGGGACCCTGCCGAATAAACAGCGTTGAATGGTACCGGGCCATTAATGTTTACATGCACTATCACATTGGTGCCAGCCATATACCCTGTGTTGTTCAGCGTCGCATTGAACTGCAGCTGTGCGCCTGTTGTCACGCCGGAAGAGACCGAAAGCGCTGTCATCACTATGTTGGCCGGCGCGAATGGCACCACCACCACGTTCGCAGATATGACACCGGATGAAGAGCCAACGCTGATACCGAGCACAAGATACAGGCATGCTGCGCCAACAAGCACCTGTACCGGCAGCCTGTCCAAAATGTTTCCCAAAGCTACCACTAAATCTACCATGCCGCATTATCTAGTCGGCAAAGTTAGTCTATCTTCACCCGTCAATAATAAAAAATGTCCTATCATACCAAAATCAGCCTATGCATTCGTAACCCTTTGGAAGCAGTATGGAGAAGTTGGCAGAGGAGTAGACCATGATGGCATTCGAGGCACCCCGTACTGCGCCGGCCTCGGTCGCGGCGCTCCAGTTGTGGAATACCAATATTGGGTACCTCTCAGAGGTGCTGTTGTAGTAAAACTGGGAGAACGCGCTGACATTGTGCCAGAGCATGTAAACCCAGTCGTTTGTCACCACCCTGCAGCCGGCATAGCCAAGCCTGCCCAACTCTGTTGCTGCATTGGACAGCACAGCGCTGTCGGCATTGAGCTGGCTTGCGGAGCTTACCTCTCTAATGTAAAACGCAAGGAACACGACCAGGATAACAATGGCTGTAGCGACAGCCAAGACGCGCAGGTCTATGGAGGAGTACCTTCTGGCAATACCCAGGACCATTGCCGCGAATAGCCCAGCAGATGCAGCAAGGAGATACCCATACCTGATCTGCGTGAAAGTGTCCCAGTACGGGCCTATGTAAAGCGTGGCCCCCAACGCAAGTGCCAGGAACACTGCAGAGATAGCGAAACGGTACAGAACGTCATCATTGTACACCCTTCTAAGCAGCCCCGCCCAGCGGAGCGCCCTGGAAACGGAGCCTATTATGTGCTCCAGCTTCCTGCGCGCTGCTACAGCCGCCATCGCGATGAAAACCGCAGGGTAGCCGACAAGGGTTGCATACGCCACAGGGCTAAGCCAATACGCCTGACGGTTGAAGCCTTCTATAGCCAGCGACATGCTGTAGCTGGCCAGGGCGCCATGCAGGTAGATCTGGCTGAAGACGAGCCAAGGCGTTACCGCCGCAACGAAAAGGACTGCCCCAGCAAGTATCCTCTTCGGCCTGTATAGGAGCAGAAGCATCGGGACTAGCGCCAGCGTCGGATATTTGCCAAGAGTGGCCAAACCCAAGAAAAGCCCGAAGAGCGGGTTTCGCTTCGCCAGGAAGTGCAGCCCCAAGAATAGTAATATGAGGGAGATAATCTCCTCGCTTCCCCCTATTATCGAAGTAAACACTATGGCGGGGCTCAGGAGCAGCGCATACATAACCGATGGGCTGGAGCCGAATCCGCGAGAGAGTACCCAAACCGCCACCATGTAGAGGGCCATAAGAAGCGCTATGTACGCTATCATTGTGGAGCTGCCTGCAACAAGGTAGACAAGTGCGAATATAGCACCGCTTACCGGCGCCCTGTAAGGCTCAAAGTAGGTGCCGTACCAGAACGTGGGCTGGCCACCCTGCAGGCCGCACGGCGGCGAGGCCAAGCACTGATAAAGCAGAGGCTTAAGCAGGCTTCTCCCGTTCTCGTAATGCGCTATCAGGTCCCACCCAGGGCCCTGCGCATAATATTGCACAAGCACAATGGCCATTGCGATTGCAAGCAGCGCCGCAAGCGCAAAGAGCAGCACCAGACTAGACCTCAGCATACCACCTGCTATGCAAAAAGCGGGTCCAGGGGGATTTGGACCCCCGACCTACTGGTTAAGAGCCAGCCGCTCTACCAGGCTGAGCTATGGACCCCTGTAAGGGTAATGAGACCTCCCTATTAAGACTTTTGCGTGAAAAAGGCCGCAACCGAAGCAGCTATTAGCACGTCAAGCGATGCGCAGTATATGCACACCTTGCCGAGCATCAGCATCGAGAACAGCGAGTAGATTATGCCACCAATCCCTATAAGAAGCCATATGCCGGCCGCCGATTTCCTGTACTGCGTGAGCAGCAGGGCCACCACGAACCAGGCAATGGAAAGCAAGGCCAGCGGCACGCCGAGCACTACAGAATAAACGCTGGTGACTACAGCCTCGCAATTCACCACGCCAGTGTCAGGGCATACCAATGACCCGGGCGCATAGTGGACATAAGACAGATACGCAGATATGGCTATCCCGGCAGCAAGAAGGACTATCAGCACCGTATTCCTGTTCATTTCACTACCTTGCGCGCCTTTATGAACCTATCAAGCTCGATGTCAAGGCCCTTACCCTTAGGTTTCAGTTCATAATAGACCTGCACGAACGGCTTGTTTATGTTAAGCACACCGCTCAGGTTTGTCGGAGTTGCAGACACCACAATGTCGCACTCCGCCCTGTTTATCGTAGCCTGCATGTCCCTGACCTGCTTCGGGCTGTAGCCCATCGCAGGCAGCTCCCTGTCAAGCTTCGGATACTTCAGGAAGGTGTCCTTTATTGTTCCTACGGCGTACTTTTTGGCCGAGACTACGCGCCCCACCCTGTACAGCTTTGCGGCCACGGTGCCGGCGCCGAACGGCATGCCGCCGTGCGTTATGGTGGGCCCGTCCTCTATTATGAGTGCGCTAGCGCCCTTCATTATTCTCGGGTTGTCTGGTGTGACTACGGACTCTGCAAGGACCACCCTGGCGGAATTGTTGACGCTCTTCGCATCGGCTATGGCGCGCGCGACGTTCCTCTTCGGGGCCGAGTTCACTTTGTTTACCAGGAATACATCTGCAGTCCTTGCGACGGATTCGCTTGGGTAATAGAGGAGCTGGTCCGCAGGCCTGAACGGGTCCAGAACCATTATCAGTAGATCAGGCCTTATGAACGAGGCATCGTTGTTGCCGCCGTCCCACAGTATCACATCGGCTTCCTTCTCCGCAGCCCTGAGTATCTTTTCGTAGTCAACCCCCGAATACAGGATAAAGCCGTTCCTTATGTGCGGCTCATAGTCCTCCCTCTCCTCTATGGTGCACTTGTATCTGTCCAAGTCGCTGAGCTTCGCATACCGCTGGATTATCTGGTCTTTTAGAAGCCCGTATGGCATCGGGTGCCTTATGACCACCGTGCGCAGCCCCTTCGATTTCAGGTAATTGCAGATGTACCTCGAGGTCTGGCTCTTTCCAGAGCCGGTCCTTGCCGCGCACACCGCTATCACCGGCTTCTTCGATTTCAGCATCGTGCCGCTCGGCGCAATTATCCAGAAGTCGGCTCCCGCCGCGTTCGCGATGCTGGACTTGTGCATCACAGTTGCGTATGGAAGGTCGCTGTATGCTTGTATGCAGACCTGCGCGCCATACTTTTTTATCAGGCGCGGAAGCTGCGACTCGTCGAATATCGGTATCCCATTTGGGTAAAGCCTGCCGCTCAGCTCTACGGGATATTTCCTGTCAGCTATGAACGGTATCTGGTTGGCTGTGAACGCGACAACCTCATACTCTGGGTTGCCCCTGAAAAGCACGTTGAAATCGTGGAAGTCCCGGCCAGCCGCGCCAAGGATTATGACCCTTTTTCTCTCCATGGTTACCCATCTGGATTACGAAAATAAATAGCTAACTGTTGGCGATTGGCCATTCTGCCAGTACGCACCGCGTTTCCCAGGCTGCATGCAATCGTACTTGGAAACCTACACATTCTGCATCAAGAACCGCAACGCTGCGCAGCTCACCAAAAGGGTTTTAAATCTGAAAAAACAACCATTAGCAAGGGCAAAAAACAGGGCGGCTTGTCGTTAGAAAAATAGGGGCGTTTTAGCTTGGATGATAGTGAATACACGGCAAAGGACATAATGGTGCTTTCCGGCACGCAAGGTGTCAGGAAAAGGCCGGCCATGTACATAGGCTCAACATCGAGCACCGGCTTCATCCACCTTCTTTATGAGGTTCTTGACAACGCGGTAGACGAGGCGATTGCAGGCTACGCCAAGAACATAAGTGTAAGGCTTATGAACGAGGACGGCACCGATGTCGCCGAAATAAGCGACGACGGCCGCGGCATACCTATAGACATAATACCGAAGGTAGGAAAGCCCGCGCTCGAGGTCATATTTACATCGCTTCATTCCGGCGCGAAGTTCGAGAACAAGGCGTACAAGGTGTCTGGAGGGCTTCACGGCGTGGGCCTTACTGTAGTGAATTCCCTTTCCGAGTATACTGAGGTTACCGTAAGGAAAGGAGGCAAGGCATATCGCCAGAGGTTCAGCAGGGGCGTCGTGGCGTCAGACCTCGAAGAGACGGGAGCGGTCGACGCCCAAGGCAACGGGACCACCATAAAGTTCAAACCAGACAAGGAGATATTCTCGGCGAGCAGCTTCGATACGATCGAGCTGACCGAGCGCCTCAAGGATCTCGCATACCTCAACCCTGGGCTTCGCATAAAGTTCATAGATGAGAGGAACCAGCCAGCTAAGGAGACAGAATACCTGTCAAAGAACGGCCTCGCCGACTTCCTGGATTACCTGAGGGGCGATTCGCAGCCCATAATACGGCCGATCCGGATCTCCAAATCGACCGATAACATGAAAGTCGAACTGATAATGCAGTATGTCAACACATTCACCGAAGACATAATCTCTTTCGTCAATAAGATAAAGACCGCGCAGGGAGGCACGCACGTCACCGGTTTCAGGGGGGCCCTTACAAGGGCCGTCACCACATACAGCCAAAGGAACGGCAAGGCAAAAAAAGGCCTAACAATAGAGGGGGACGACACCAGGGAAGGGCTGATTGTTGTAATATCGCTTTTGATGCAGAACCCGGAGTTCGAGGGCCAGACGAAAGAGAAACTTGGCAACAGTGCGGTAAAGTCATTCATTGAGAACACAGTCTACTCCGAACTGTCCAGATACCTGGAGGAGAACCCCGGCGAAGCCTCCAAGGTAACAGAGAAGGTGTATGCAGCTGCGGATGCCCGCGAATCTGCAAGGCGGGCTCGCGAGCTCGCAAGGAAGAAGGGCATATTCGAGGGCGCGATACTGCCAGGTAAGCTAGCCGACTGCACAGAAACAAACCCGGAGAAGTGCGAGATATTCATAGTGGAGGGGGAGAGCGCCGCCGGATCCAGCAAGGAGGCGCGCGACAGGTTCTACCAGGCGATACTTCCACTGAGGGGCAAGGTGCTAAATGTTGAAAAGGCGGCGGAGGAGCGCATTTTTGCAAATGCAGAGCTCCACACCATGGTTACCGCGCTAGGGACAGGAATAAAGGAGAGCTTCAACCCCGACGGGGCCAGGTACCGTAAGATAATACTGCTCACAGACGCTGACGTAGACGGGAGCCACATAAGGACGCTGCTGCTCACTTTCCTATACAGGTACATGAAGCCCTTGATAGAACGCGGTTACATCTTCATAGGGCAGCCGCCGCTTTACAAGGTGACTAAGGGCAAAGAGGTCAGGTATGTCTATTCCGACCAGCAGCTGCCAGGCATAATGGATGAGTTCGAAGGCAAATGCTCGGTGCAGAGGTACAAGGGCCTCGGCGAGATGAACCCAGAGCAGCTATGGGAGACAACAATGGACCCGAAGAAGAGGGTCCTCAAGAAAATCACGATCGGCGACGCAGAGCTAGCCAACACAATGTTTACGATTCTGATGGGGATAGACGTAGATCAGAGGCGCCGTTTCCTTGAAGAGCATGCAAGCGAGGTAAAGTTCCTGGACGTGTGATTGCAGATGGCAGATAATGAATACCTGGAGGCGCCGATAGAGAAGGAGATGCAGTCAAGCTATCTCGACTATGCGATGAGCGTCATAATAGGCAGAGCCCTGCCAGACGCAAGGGACGGCATGAAGCCGGCGCAACGAAGGACTCTTTATGCAATGTACAAATTAGGGAATACTCATGACAAGCCTACAAAAAAGAGCGCTAGGGTCGTGGGATCTGTTATTGGTTTGTATCATCCACATGGAGATCTTGCCGCATATGCGACGCTTGTGAGGATGGCGCAACCGTTCTCGATGAATCACACGCTTGTTGAAGGACAAGGAAATATGGGTTCTATCGACGGTGATCCTCCGGCGGCGCAAAGATACACAGAGGTCAGGCTGAACAGCCTTGCTGAGGAGATGCTCGCCGACATAGAGAAGAAGTCAGTGCCTTTCGTACCGAACTTCGACAATACAGAGGAGGAGCCGCTGATACTCCCAGCAAAGGTCCCTAACCTCCTGCTGAACGGCGCGGCAGGCATCGCAGTCGGCGTCGCCACCAACATCATGCCACACAACCTGCGCGAAGTGTGCGATGCGATCACTGCATACGTCGACAACCAGCAGATAACAGCACATGAACTTCTCCAGTACGTTAAAGGTCCGGATTTCCCAACAGGGGGCACCGTATTCCACACTAACATGCTCACAGCGTCGTACCTGAACGGAAGGGGATCGTGCACGATAAGGGGCAAGACAACCACAGAAGAGCACAAAGGCAGGCAGTCCCTGGTGGTGACAGAGGTTCCGTATATGGTGAACAAGGCCTCGCTCGTCCAGAAGATAGCGGAGCTTGTCCGGGACAGGAAAGTCCAGGGAATAAGCGACCTCAGGGACGAGAGCGGCAAGGAGGGGATAAGGATAGCCATAGAGCTGAGGAAAGACGCGAACGCCGACGCGGTACTCAACACACTTTACAAGCACACGCAGCTGCAGGTGACCATGCCTGTGATGAACATCGCAGTGATAAAGAACAACCTCGTCACGCTGAACCTCGGGCAGATGATAAAAGTCTTTGTCGACCACCGCGTAGAGGTGATAAAGAACCGCACGCAGTACGACCTCGGCGTAGCATCCGACAGGCTGCACATAGTCGAAGGCCTTCTCATCGCGATACTGAACATAGACGAGGTAGTCACAGCGATAAAGAAGAGCGCCGACTCGAAGGAGGCACGCATAGGCCTCATGGAAAAGTACGGGATGACGGAGAAGCAGGCGAACGCCGTGCTCGACATGAAACTGAGCAAGCTCACCAGCCTCGAGGGCGCTGCGCTGCAGGGCGAGAAGGTGGACCTTGGTGCCAGCATAAAGGACTACAACGATATACTCGCCAACGAGAGCAGGGTCTTCCAGATAATTAAGGACGAGACGAAGGAGCTCAAGGAAAAGTACGGCAGGGACAGGCGCACCGCCATAGACAAGGAGACGAACATAGGCGAGATAGAGAGCGAGGACCTCATAGTGGATGAGGACACCACACTCATACTTACGAAGAACAACTACATAAAGAGGATGCCGACCAACGTCTACAAGTCGCAAGGAAGGGGCGGCAGGGGCGTGATAGCTATAGAGCTGCGCGAAGGCGATTTCGTAAGGCAGATAGTGCACTGCAGGTCGAAGGACTACCTTCTTGTGCTCACCAGCAAAGGCCGGGCATACTGGCTGAAGGTGTACCAGGTGCCAGAGGCGAACAGGTACAGCGTTGGCAAGGCGGCTGTCAACCTGGTGAAACTTTCCGAAGGCGAGACTGTGGAGAAGATAGTCAATACCCGCGCATTCGCAGGTAGTTTCCTTACTTTCATAACAAGGAAGGGCACAATAAAGCGTGTCAAGGCAGAAAGCTTTTCGAAGCCAAGGGCCACCGGAATAATAGCGATGCAGCTAAACCCTGGCGACGCCCTGTCCGACGCGTGCATATCTGACGGGAAATCGAACATCTTCATCGCTACGCGCAGGGGCAAGGCCCTGAGGTTCAATGAGAATGACATAAGGGCGATGGGCCGTAACGCCCACGGGGTCAGAGGCATAAAACTGTCGCAAGGCGATGATGTGGTTAACCTGCTGCAGGCAAACGAAACAGATCTTATAACAACGATAACAGAGAACGGGTTCGGAAAGGTCACCAAGCTTGACGAGTACAGGCTGCAAAAGCGCGGCGGGAAAGGGGTGATAAACCTCAAGGTGAAGGAAAAAACAGGCAGTGTGGTCAAGTCCCTAAAAGTCCCTGAGAAATCCGAGATATTGCTGATAAACTCCAAGGGGCTGTCGATACAGTTCCCCGTATCCGCGATCAGGGTAACCGGGCGCAGCGCTTCCGGAGTCCGCCTGATGAAAGTCGACAAAGGGGCATCCGTAGTCGATGCGCAGGCGCTCTGAAGTAACCAGATACAAGAGAACAAACAGAAGCTTATTAAGAATGACCAGCAGAAAAAAATCAATCTGGGGGAACATGATAACGGTGCTCGTCGTCGGGAAAACCGGCTACGAACATAAGCTTGATTTGTGCATGGTAGCAAGGGCTTTCGGGGCCTCAAGCATAACATTCAGCCCGGACGACAAGGAGTCGAGCAAGCGCCTGGAAAGGGCCTGCAAGGCGCTGAGGAGGGACTGGGGAGGCGTATTCGCGGTGTCGTCCACAAACAATTGGAAGGGGTTCATGAAGGATAAGAAGAACTACCTGAAAGTATACCTGACCAGGTACGGGATCCCCGTGAAGAAACTAGGATACCAGATACGGACGTACAAGAACGTGCTCGTGGTTGTCAGCATCAAGGAGTCTGTAAAGCAGCTCTACAAGGCAGCCGACTTCAACATGAGCATAACGACCCAGCCGCACTCCTGCGCGTCTGCCATAGCTGTGTTCCTGCACAGCTTCTACGATGGCAGAGAGCTCGCCATGCATTTCGAAAACGCAAGGTACAGGATAACGCCTGACGACCACGGGATACGCATCCAGAAGGAAAAGTGACTACACGGACCAGTACTTCTTTGTCCTTATGAACTGCTTCTGCGCATCTATCAGGTCCTTGTAGAAGAATGAGATATCCTTCCTGTGCATGAGCAGCGCCCTGGCAGCGCTCGATGGACCGACGCCGTATGTAGAAAGCGCCAGGGCAGCCCTGCCTCCATACGAGCTGAACAGGCCAGCCTCCTTCATCATCTCTCCGAATATGCGCTTGTCCTCCTTGCCCAGCCTTTTCCCTGACAGGCGCTTCTTTACCACGCCAGAGTGCGCCTCGGAATACCTGCATAGCATCACGCTGCCGCACGACGGGCACTTTAGCGCAGCAAGCTCCTTCACATCTGACAGCCTCCTTGCGAACGAGAAGCCGCAATAGGTGCAGAGCATGTGGATATCCTTCTTCAGCAGGAATTCGGAGAACGATTCCAGCAGGGCCTTGCTCGGCAGCGTCGGAGCCATAAGCTCCCTTGTGTAGTAGGCGGCATTGAGTATCTGGTCAGCCATGGGCGATAAGCTGCCCTCGAAGGTCTCAACGATTTTGATCCTGCCGGACTGCACGGAGGATATGAATTCCCTGAGGTTACCGAGGTCGAAGCCCGCCATTACATCGTTTATCGTCTCCCTGTACACTGGTGTGTCCTTAAGCACCTTTATTATGCGCTTCGCCAGCGACTTAGTTACCGACGCATTCCTGTCTACCACCCCGAAAAGCTTAGCCACGTTTATGAACTTGTACCTAAAAAGTTCGGTGTCGCGGATTGCTTCCTCAAGGCTGCTCTCAAGCGCATCGACGTTCATCCTTTTTATGAAGGCCTCTATGCCGAGGCCCTGCGGCGCATCCAGCATCACGAAATAAGGCGACGACCTAACGTTTACGCTCTTTCCGTAGAATGTTGTGACCAGGAATGCAAGAAGCCTAGCTAGCGCGTCGTTCGCCATGGTGCCCAGCCCTGTATGCAGTATGGCATAGTCCTCGATGCGCTCCACCACCAGCGTACCTCCCTTCCCAGTGCCGAACTTCTGCTGCGCCTTCGCGAATTCAGACACCTGCGCAAATGTGCTTTTGCTCATGCACCCGAGCCTGATCACCTCCTCAATCGCGCCAGTCAACCTTAGCACCTCGCTTGCAACCCCGAAACTTACTGGGATGTCCTCGCCAGCCCAGTCTGGAACTGCAGCGTCTAGATGATCGCTCGGCTCAACGCTGAGCCTGTCGTCATCAATGCTTATCACCCTCCACGGTAGTCCCTTCACTATAAAGACTGAGCCTTCCTCTATGTTTGCGGCCACGAACCTTTCGTCGAGCGACGATATTATGCGGTTGTCAGCGATGCTCTTCACAACAAACTTTTTCGTATCCGGTATCACCGTAAGGTGGTCGTAGTAATACATCCTTGTCCTGGAGCTCTGGAAAACCCTAATGCCGTCGAACGAAACAAGCCTCTGCTTGTTCATGAACTCCAGCAGCGACGCCACCTCGCGCTTCTCAATGCCGGCATACGGCCTTGCCCTCCTGACCATGGCTACTATCGCGTCTATGCTGGTTTCCTTCTTATCCAGAGCGATTCCGCATATCTGGTTGCACAGGACGTCAAGGGCGTTCTCGCGTACGCTGAAGCTTTCAACAACCCCCGACCTGGAATTCTTGTACACGGCGGCAGCCTCGAGCGCGTCTATGTCGCTGGTGGATACTATCAGCCCTTTCGACACCCCTCCCTCTGAATGCCCGCTCCTGCCGACCCTCTGGAGCAGCCTGAGCGCCTGCCTCGGGGACCCGTACTGTATCACCAGGTCCACGTCTCCGATGTCTATGCCGAGTTCCAGCGAGCTGGTTGCTATTATGCTCCTGAGCCTGCCCTCCTTGAAGCCGTCCTCCATCGCTATGCGTTCGTCGCGGTCCAGCGAGCCGTGGTGCACCCCTATTCCTCCGAAGTTGTGCATCTTGTTCAGCAGTACGAGCCTACTGCCCAGCGCCTCGACCACCTGCCGTGTGTTCGCGAAGATGAGCGTCGACTTCGACCTCGATACCCCGTCGGCTATCGCGCCGAGGCGCGCTATTGACTTGTCGTCGAGGCCAAACTTGCCACCTATCTCCTTTATCTCCTTGCTGTAGCATTCAGGCAGCGATATGGACAGTTCTGTTTTCTTCTCATGCCTCACAGCGGCCACTGCAAAA
>DAHXLV010000047.1 GCA_027365815.1 Microcaldota archaeon | reverse complement strand
AAGAGGCATTAGCATCTACCCGAGATCGAACGGGAGCGTACAGAAACTGGGACCAGACTTCTGGGCTGCCCTAAGAGCATTCAACCCGGTAGAAGCGCTAGAGGCATATTCAAAGAAAACAGAATTGGTATTGTTCAGGCCAGTATGATACTAAATCTCGATCAAAAAGAATATAAATGGTGTTGTGAAAGGTCTAATATGGTAAAGAAATGCATAGCGACTGGGTGCTTCGTATTCAATAAATCCAGGATATTACTAGTCTGTCACAAAGCCCTAGGGGGGATATGGATACAGCCAGGCGGGCACGTAGATGCGAACGAGATCCCCACCGATGCCGCACTCAGGGAAGTAAAAGAAGAGACTGGAATTGATGTCAAGCTAATAGGAGATACTGGGATAAAGTCAAAATCAAAGAGATACCTGCCAAAGCCCATATTGGTAACATACACCAGAGTGCCGTACAAGGATCGCCCTGCGCACTATCATTTCAATATGCTCTATCTAGCAGAAATGACAAACCCCAAGCAAAGGATAAGGACAAGCGATGAGAATGCAAAGACAGGATGGTTCACCGAAAAAGAAGTAGATGGGCTCAAGATGTTTGTGAACGTAAGGACATCGATACACGCAGGTTTCAAGGCGATGAGAGCACTCCATAGACTGGGCTAGGAGACCCGTATCTCAACTATTCCACGCCATGCTGGGAGCCTGAGGGGCATTCAGTTCGAAAGCCTGATGTAGATCCTGCGGTAGAGCAGGAATACCGATACGATCAAGATTGCAACCACTATCAGATATACGTACAGCGTTGCTGTGTATCTGGAAGCTATCGTGACCGTGAGAAGCAGGCTCATGAAGCCTATGAAAGCCATGACCAAGGAGTGAACGGTGTATATCATGCTAAATGCAATGCTCTGCTTCTTTGCGTCATTCTGCCGCCCTCCGATACGATAGAATATCGATGGGAGGTTTAATAGGTATGGGTATTTTTCGAATAGCGTGTATCTGTATCTGATAACAAGAAGCACCCCTGCTGCGACGCAGGTGAATATGAATGGCGCTATGAACGGCGAGATGCCGCCTGTGGAGCTGAAATAGTAAGCCCCCAGTATCCATGAAGAAAGAATAAGCAGCAATCCAATTGCGATGAATACTCTTGCTGCGCTTTCAAGCCCGTACCTCTTAAGCGTCCTCCTAGCCACAACCATGCTTGTTCAACGTAGATATTTATAATTTCCCGCCATGGCCTTCCAATGCGGCTGCCTTGCCCGCGAGCGCGGGTTGATGCCTTATTATACTCCAAGCGCGTAATAGATACGGGCGATAACATGGCAAGAAAGGCTAAACTAGCAAAGGCGCTGGAAGGCAGCCACGGGAAGAAGTGGTCGCCGTCCCAGGCCGCAAAACGCAATAGGAGCCTCAGGCTGGCGTTTTAGCGCATCGCTCATCATCCGAACCCGGCAGCGAATCGTTTGCAAACAATTAAATCATGGTGCGGCGGAGTATAGTTCGTGTTTTGATGGAGAAGGAAGCGAAAGGGAAGGCGCCAAAGATCAAGCCGATCCACATTGCCATGATTGTTGTGGCTGCAGCTGCAGTTATCGCAGCCGTCTACTACCTGGCTGCCGGCAGCGTCTATGCATCTGCAGCTGCCGCGGGGGACAATGTTAGCGTTTACTACACTGGAAGGTTCACAAACGGAACCATCTTCAGCACAAACATCGGCCAGCAGCCGCTCAACTTTACAGTAGGCTCAGGCCAGCTAATCCGCGGGTTCAGCCAGGGGGTGATCGGCATGAAGCCTGGCCAGAACAGGACGATAACAGTGCAGCCAAGCGAAGGCTACGGGCAGGTCAACCAGAGCCTGATAGTCCCCGTGCCGCTGGCAGACTTCGGCAACCTCACCGTTACGGTCGGCATGCAGGTCAAATCAAGCACCGGGCAGCAGGCGACCGTGATTGCGGTCAACTCGACATACGCCACCGTAGACTTCAACCCTCCGCTTGCTGGGAAGACGCTGGTCTTCCAGGTCCACATGGTTGCAGTGCGCAAATGAAGTAAAAAGCTGCACCTGCTTCAGTTCGGCATTGCGCCATGCCCCGCGTTCTGGACGTCATGCGTGCGCCTTAGCATCGTGAATATGTGCCCGCTCCACAGTATCAGCGCACCGCCGGCTATGAAGGTGAACCAATAGCCTATATAGAATGCGGTATACCCTGATATGAGCGAGCCGATGAAGGTGCCTATGCCCATTATGGCTGTGTACGCGCCGAGGGCGCTGCCCTTGTCCGGGCCGCTGATCGAGTTGAAGACAAGCGAGTTCGACGATGTATAATAGAACGCATAGGCTATACCTGACGCTATCGGGTAGAAGATAAGGCCGCTTATGAACGCGCCAGACCTTGTGTAAAGCACGAACGCTATGCCTATTGCTATGTACGATGCGGCGCGCAGCACGAGGGAGCTTTTTATAGTCGATATCTTCGCGCCTTTGGCGAACGAGCTTCCCAGGGCGAAGAAGGCGCTGACCTGGGCAGCCGCGCCTGCAAGAAGCACCACGAAGACGTCAGGCTGGCTGATGCCAACCTGCTTTAGCCCTGCAGGATATGCTGTATTGAACAGCCCGGAGCCCAAAGAAAAAACGAATATGGCATAGTAGATTATCGTAAGCTTCCTGTACCCTCCAGACGGTGAGGCCATCCTCCGCCATAGCCTGGCCGCGCTCGAAAAGCTCGGCACCTTCAGTATCATGACAGGGCTGGTGAATATTCTAGATGTGAACGCGAAGATGCTACTTGTGAAATGGACCCTGCGCATCCGCTCCTTGGGCTGGTACACCAGCAACATCGTCAGGACCGATGAGGCCACAGCCATCGCCAGGAAGGCGAGCATTAGCTCCTTCAGGGATAGCAGCCCCGTCACTATCACCGCTACTGCAAGGCCTATCGTCGAGCCCAGGCTGGCCATGTACTGTAGCCTGGAGAATGATTTTGGCCACCTCTGCCTGGGGCTGGTCTCCATGACAAGAAGGTTCAGCGGCGGGGCGCTGGATGCCGTCACAAAAGCGTACGCGCCGTACACTATCACCACGCCTATGACGCTCTTCATGAGCACGAACGCCAAGAGCGCCACCGCGAGGCCGATGTACGAGACCATGATCTGGGCCCTCCTCCTCTGGAAGAGATCGCTCACGTACCCCCAGAAGAAAGCCGCAGGTATGGCCAGCGCGCTAGCGAACGCTATGGCGTAGGAGACTGCTATCACGGTCCCGCCGAGCTGCAGGATGTACAGCGTAATGACACCTGAGAGCGGCCCGAACGCTATGTTGGCCGGCAGCGTCGAGTATATCCATCTGGTGCTCCGCCTCGCCTTGTAGTCTTCGCTCTGTTTTCCCATTCAGGCACCAAAATCAATAGCGCATACGTGATATCATGAAAAGGATTTAAACCTGTCATAAAGCGGAAATGCGCGCCTTCTCGATAGGATATTAAAGCCTTTTGAAGGAATATTCATAGCCAAGTGATAGGATGGAAAGAACGCTCGTTATCGTGAAGCCGGACGGGGTCCAACGCGGCCTGATCGGCGAGGTCATATGCAGGTTCGAGCGCGCTGGCTTCAAGATAGTTGCAATGAAGATGCTGAAGCCAAGCAGGCAGCTCGCCTCCAGGAACTACCCTGACAGCAACGATTGGTACAGGAAGGTGGGGGAGAGGAGCATAAACACTTTCAAGGGCATCGGCGTAGACATAGTGGAGAAGTTCGGGACCGACGACCCGATAAGGATAGGCAGGAACATAAAGGAATGGCTTGTCAGGTTCCTCGCATCAGACAAGGTGGTCGCTATGGTGCTGGAGGCGAACGAGGCTGCGCTCAATGCGCGCAAGCTGGTCGGGGAGACAGACCCGCTCAAGGCGATAGCCGGGTCGATACGGGCTGACCTGTCGGTAGACAACGTGATAAACGGCAATACGCTCAACAGGCCGATGGTGAACATAGTGCATGCGTCAGGAAACGCGCAGGAGGCTGCGGATGAGATAAAGGTGTGGTTCTCCGAAAAGGAGATGGTCCAGTACAGGAGAGACAACGAGGATACCTTCTACAAGGAGTGGTGAGATGGAAAAGACGCTGATATTCATAAAGCCTGACGCGGTGAAGAGGGGGCTTTGCGGCGAGATCATACTGAGGTTCGAGAGGGCCGGCCTGAAATTGACCGAGATGAGGTTCCTCATGCTGACGAAACGGCAGGCAGACAGCCTCTACCCAGATGACAAGGAGTGGCTGCTCATGCTTTCCAAGAAAGTCGAGGAGGCTTTCGCGCGCAAAGGGAAGAGGTTCGGAATGCCCGGCCTCGCCTACGGCAGGCGGGTGAAGGGGTATCTGGTGGACTACGTGACATCGGGGCCTGTGCTCGCCTTCGTGGCTGAGGGCAACGAGGCGATATCGGTATCAAGGAAGCTTGTTGGATCGACAGACGCTTCGGTAGCCGCCCCCGGCACGATAAGGGGGGACTACGGCAACGATTCCCTCTACGCGGCCAACATGGAAAAAAGGGCCAACATGACGCTGGTCCACGCCGCAGGCACGCCAAAGGAGGCGCGCGACCAGATAAAAATGATATTCGGGTAAAAGGCCTTCACACCTGCTTCTCCCTGCCGTTCGTCGATACCCTGCCGCCCTTCCATTGCCCGCGGTACGAATGTGCGCTGCCTTCAACTGTGAAGAAGAAGAACTTGGCTGCCCTGGCGCCGAGCTCGAAAGTGAAAGGCTCTTCGCTCAGGTTCTTCAGCCCGAGCGTTATCGTGCCTGAGTACCCTGGGTCTATCTGCGAGAAGAGAAGCTGTATGCCGGAGCGGCAGAGCGTGCTCCTTGGCGCTATCATGCCCTGTATATCATCGGGCATGTTGACCTTCTCGATGGTCTCGACGATTATGAATTCGCCTGGCTTCATCACATACTGCCTGTCCTTGCCGGCCTCTGCCACCAGCTCGACCTTTGGGGTCTCACGCTCTTCCACTCCCAGGAACCCCCTGCCCTTGACAGCGTACACCTTACCTATCCTGACCTCTATGCCCGTGCCTTCCGGGTTGTTGAGCTCCCTTTCCGAAAGCCCCTCTATGAGCCGTTTCGTTTTTATGAGCTCGTGCAGCCTGTCTATCCCCAACGGCATCTTATCACTAGTTCCTGTACTTGAGCTCGTCGCTCATCATCTCCGGAGTCCACATCGGGTCCCATACCAGATCAACATCTACCTTGCCTATGCCAGGCAGCGCCTCCAGCCTTAGTTGCACGTCTGCCAGTATTATGCTGGTCACTGGACACATGGCGCTTGTCATCGTCATGGTCACCTTGACATCGTTTCCTTCCGTCACGTTTATGCCCTGGATGAGCCCTATGTCCACTATGTTGGCCCCGAGTTCGGGATCCTGGCACATCGAAAGCGCCTGTACAATCTCATTCTTGCCAAGCATGATTACCACTTAGGTTACCTCCACAGATATTTATAAACATGGATGCCGCCAGCGAAAAGCGAAGTAAAAATCCGGTCAGCCGAGCTCGTCGAGGCGCATCATGTGTGCCAGGTGGCGAGCGCCTGCGCTATAGAGCTCCTCATAGAAGCGCTCCCCGCCAGACTTGAACAGCTCCAGGATGTACCTTGCCGCTGCGCCGGCAGCATGGGCGAATTCGCCTGTCTGCGGGTACGATACCACCAGGTCCTTGCTAACCGTGCTGCGGCCTGGGGGGCTCTCGCGCGTTATCTCCAATGCCGCGGCAGGCGCCTGCTTGGATATGTACGCGTCATGGTTGATCCATATGCCTGCAATCCCCACCGGTTCGCCTGTCTCGTCTTGAACGTCCTCCAGCGTTGCCACGTGCGAACGCTGGGAAAACCCCCTGCCGTCCTGCCTCATGCGCTCCGCCGCGATCTTCGCCAGTATGATCAGGTTCCTTCTCAGGCACTGCTGGTCCATCCTCTTCATCCAGGCCTTCGAGGGTATGACCAGCTCGCTTACGTTTGGGGCGTCCTTGCCAGGCGCGCGCTGGTCCACAGCGGCAGCGGGGGTAGCAAACAAGGTTGACATGTGCTCCGGGAACGCATCGCCATGCCAGATATTTATGCTTTTTACACGCACCCGGTGCTGTGCAAGGGTTTATAAGCCTGCACAATCAATAGCATACGTTCAAGGAAAGGAAGACAGCTTATTCTGAAAATCAAGACAGTAGGTGTCCGAATAAGCGTTTTTCGCTCTAGACGGATCTATAGGAAAAGGTAAGCATATGGCAGGTTTCGAGAAGTTTTCTCTGAAGAAGGAGATATTGGAGGCGCTCAACGAACTCAAGTTCAGCGAGCCAACAGAGGTGCAGGACCGCGCGATACCGCTGGTACTGCAAGGCAAGGACATCGTTGTAAGGTCGAAGACAGGTTCCGGCAAGACCGCGGCATTCGCCATACCGATACTGCAGCAGCTGGAGCACTCCCGCGGAGTTAGCGCGCTTATAGTGGCTCCGACCAGGGAGCTGGCTCTCCAGATAGAGCACGTTGCCAGAAAGATAGGCAGGATGACAAGGCTCAGGACCACCGTCGTTTACGGGGGTGTTTCGACGAGGCCGCAGGCTGACAGGATACGGGAGGGGGCGAACGTCGTTGTTGGAACCCCTGGCAGGATAATCGACCTGATGGAGAGGGGAGACCTTGACCTCCACAGCATAAAGTTCCTGGTCCTGGACGAGGCGGACATAATGCTGGACATGGGATTCATAGACGACATAAAGTACATAATAGAGAGCACCCCGGAGCACAAGCAGACCATGCTGTTCTCCGCTACAATGCCGGAGAAGATAAAGTAGATAGCCAAGGGTTACATGAGGAACCCTATGGATGTCAGCGTGGGAGGAGAGGAGGAGCTGGCCGTCAACACAATTGAGAACCTTTACACCGTGGTGGACAACTCTTCGAAGTTCTCGACGCTGCTCGGATACCTCGACCACTACAAGCCGAAAAAGTCGGTGATATTCGCAAGGACGCAGAGGAGCGCCGACATACTGCACAGGATACTCAAGGACCAGGGATACCTGCCGGTCATACTGCACGGCGGGATAACCCAGGCGAAGAGGGAAGTGGCGATAAGCATGTTCAGGAAAACTGAGAACGGCATGCTGATAGCCACGAACGTCGCCGCGAGAGGCATAGACATAGTCGACATAAGCGACATAATAAACTTCGACGCACCGGACGAGCCCACTGTCTATATACACAGGATAGGCAGATCTGCAAGGATGGGGAGGAACGGCAGGGCATTCACGATATTTTCAAGGGACCAGCACGGCCTTGTCGGTGCTATAGAGCGCTTCGCCGGAGTCAAGCTGGAGAAGGTGGAGATCGACAACAGGAAGTTCGGCAGGATAAACTACGGAGAATACATAAGGCGCTCCAGGGAATACGGCGACAGGCCCAGAAGGTTCGGGGACAGGCCGGGCGGCAACCGCGAGCATGGAAACTACGGCGCGCACGGGAGCAGGGAGAGGTACGGGCCAAGGCACAGCGGGAACAGGGACAACGATAGGAGGGGCTTCAGGCCAAGGAGCCAGCACAGGCAGAGCCATTTCGGCCCATCAGGATGAGTGCAACCGGCCAGGCACCATACCAGGTAGGTTATGGGATATACAGGATAACTTTAAGCCCGGAGAGGCCTTTTTCAGGCCCAGGTTGGAGTGCAAGAGCCCTTATTTGTTTTTAGTAAACCATTTATAATCTGTTTTTATATCTATTTTCTATAATCGACACAGTGAGGCTTATCAAATGAAACTCATATCACTTAATCTCTGGGGAGGAAGAGTTTATAACAAACTGTTACCATTTTTGAAGGAGATGGCAAAGGAAATTGACATATTCTGCTTCCAAGAGGTTTTAGCTAAAGACCATTATATTAGCCACGAAGCAGCAGAGCTAAAGAAGAGGCATTCGGGTGTAGAACTTGAAGAAGTGCCTGATTTGTATTCCGAACTTAAATCCACCCTTATCGGCTTTGAGAGTTTCCTTGCAAGTCCGCTTGGAAGCGGAGGGGAAAGACAAGCCATTTTCTTTAAGCAGCATGTGCTAATAAATGAAAATGGAATTTATCCATCTGTGTCCAAGCCATTTGAAG
>DAHXLV010000016.1 GCA_027365815.1 Microcaldota archaeon | reverse complement strand
GACAAAAGCTATGACGTTTTAAAACCCAAAATTATGAAGTATCTAAAGCGTTGGTTAAATAAAGAAAAGAAGGAAGGCCAGACAAATCTACAGATATTCATGAACGACGAGCCTATAAAACCAGATTAGGCTCTATCCCTCATTCAAACATCTCGCTTATCAGAACACATAGATTATGACAGAGTACTTTCAAAAGCACTTCGTTTATCTGTGCTGTCTTATCTTTGCTCCTTACTACGTCTATAAATTTGGTTTTTATCATATTGTTCGTGCTTTCTATGTTGCTCCTCAAGTGGTAGTGCGACATAAAGTCCTCTTGGTGCATGGAAGTAGTAGAACATCTTTCTCCACAATCTACCCTTGCCTTTTGCGTGCAGGCGGCAGTCCATGATGCCAGTTCGCATTTTCACATGCAGCCTATATCCTTGAATGCGTGGAGCTGCCTCCCGATCTCGTCGTCTGCGTTGAATATCTCTATCTTGATGTTCCTCTTCTCCGCCTCGCCGAGCAGCTTCCTCACCTCTGGGTTGCCGAGCACGCTGTCATTAACCAGCACGGTCCGCGCCTCATAGTTGTCGAGCGCCTTGCCCACCTGCTCCATCCCGGATTTGGACCTAGATGAGGCAAGCCCCTCTAGGAACCCTGCCATTAGCTTGAACTCCTGGCGCACCCGCTCGCCCTCCAGTAGGCTCTCCACCTCATCGCTCTTTATCAGCTCGTAGACTCCCGGCCTCTCCACATTGCTTGTCTTGAAGAACAGGATCCTCTTCGGTATCTTCTTCAGCAGCCCTTTCTCCTCCGCGTATTTCTTCAGGTCGTCCTTGGTAAAGCCAGGCCCGGCCATCACTATTATGTCAGAGCTCATATTCCCGGCTATCTCAAGTATCTCGTTGAAGTATTTGTTCTGCTGCTCGGTGAACTCCTTCTGGCTCATACGCTTGCTAAGCCGGCTGTAAACCTCGTCCTTGAAGGACAATCCATAGCCATAAAGGTATGCTGGTATGGCCTTCTCGTCGTCAATGGCTATTATGCCCAACCGCGGCTTCCTTGAGTTCTTCACCGCATTCTTCACCACCTGGATCAGGTAGTCGGGCCAGTCCGCCTTCGTTATCTCAAGCGTGTCGCCCGGCGCGATGTTCAAGGTGTGGTAGCTGTTCAGCTTTACGTATTCCAACGGCCTCCCCTCCACGATCTTGCCCATGAACCTCAGGCGCACCGCGTTCTTGTCAAGCTCGCTCTTCTCGACCCTGAGGCGTATTACCACTGTCTTCATCTCCCCCTCATCGCCCTCGTGGCGCTTGAACTTCCTGAGGCTCTCAGACTTGACGAGGTCCCCATCAAAAACTATCCGCTCTATCGCCCAGAGGTCCTCGATGCTGTCCGCTCGCAGCTTCAGCGACCCGCTGGACTCGTAGAACTTGATTATTTTCATGAATGTACAGATAGAAGAGTGACACGAAAGTATTTAATCTCTTTAAGGCAGATACCTGCCGTGATGCATTGCTCCTTAGCGTAACCAGCACGGTAATCTCCATCTTCACATCATCATATGCTACTGTAACCGCCCTTGTCACCAAGTACGGCTATGCCGCGATATTCGGCCTGATGCTAATGGAAGGGTCGTCGTTGCCTGTGCCCAGCGAGGTTGTGCTGCCCCTCGCAGGGCTGTTCGCGCAGAAGGGCCTTATGAGCGTGTACATAGCCTTCCTCGCGGCGCTGTTCGGCAGCATAGGCGGCCTGATAATCGACTACTACGTAGGCTACTTCCTTGGCAAGGAGGTCGTCTACAAGCACCTCCGCCTGTTCCGCATAAGGAAGGAGTCGCTAGACAGGTTTGACGCCTGGTTCGAGAGGAATGGGACGGCAGCGGTGTTCATCTCAAGGCTGATACCTGTGGTCAGGACGTTCATGAGCTTCCCTGCGGGCTTCGCAAGGATGAACGCCAAGAAATTCTTCTCGTACTCGATATTTGGGACGGCCATATGGGACGCGGTGCTCATAGCATTCGGATACTACTTCCTCTCCGGAAAAAGCGCCACATACGTGCTTACGGCCATAGGCGTATTCGCCATAATCATCTACCTCATATACCACACTTTCACAAGGAGGATGGGCGCGGGGCGCAAGGCGCAGTAGAAGCTCTAGTTATTTATAGCTTAGATTCGCTTTACATTGCAGTGATGATCGAGGTAATCTCTGAGCTCTTTGCTGTGAAGATAGGTAGGCGGGCTGAAAAATGAACGCACTTTCTCGTCTAAAGAAATCAAGCATACGCGCATCCGACATAGCTGCGCAGTACTGGTGCGAGAAGCAGATGGAGTTGAACTACCTCTACGGGCAGAAGATAACCAATGAGATAAGGAAGGGCAGGCGCATACACGGGGACCTGGAAAGCGAGACAAACGTGCCGATAGTGCTGATGCCTGCATCTTACGCGGACTTCATGTACAAGAGCGTCTACACGAGCTACATGGCCCTAAGGGTCCTGTCTGAGAAAAAGAAGACCAGAGAGGTGCAGGTGTACGGCAAGCTCAACGGGTTCAAGGTTGTCGGGAAGATAGACCAGCTCGATGCGAAGGACAGCGAGGTCATAGTGCAGGAGGACAAGACCAGGGGCAGCGACAACATGCCCTCAGATGCGCAGATCCTCACGCACAAGGTGCAGGTGATGCTATACCGGAAGATGCTGGAGGACATGAAGGAGGAGCGCTACACAAGGAAAGACTTCGAGGAGTCATACAGGACATCCACGCTCTCGATAACCCCGGAGTTCAGGAGGCAGCTCGAGAGCACGGGTGTGGAGCGGGAGCTGATGAGCGTAGGCGCCGTGAGCGATGCTTTCTTCTATAGCATAACGAAGCTCGGGAGGATAAGCGACACGCTCTATTTAAGGTATATAAACCAGTTCACGGGCAATGTAATCAAGCTGCACAAGCTGAAGTACAGCACGGAGGAGATGTCGCAGATGCTCGATTTCGTTATGAAGTACTGGAACGGCGAAAGGGATGCGCTGCCTGTGCCGGAAGGCGAGAAGTGGAAATGCAACTTCTGCGCCTTCTTTGGGAACAGGTGCAAGGTCTGGTGGCCGCAGCAGAAGCTCGGCAACGGGACGTAAGGTATACTCATCTGGTGTCACAATGATCTCAAGCGCGGAGCTGAAAAAACTGTACCTCGGCTTCTTCCAGAAAAGGGGTCACAAGCTCATACCAAACGCATCGCTCATCCCTGAGCACGACCCAAGCGTGCTTTTCACCACAGCGGGCATGCACCCGCTCGTGCCGTTCCTGCTTGGCGAGCCGCACCCCCTCGGAAAGCGCCTGTGCAATGTGCAGAGGTGCATCCGCACGGGCGACATAGACGAGGTGGGCGACGCGTGGCACCTGAGCTTCTTCGAGATGCTGGGGAACTGGTCGCTGGGCGATTACTTCAAGGAGGAGGCGATATCGATGAGCTTCGAGTTCCTAACCAAAGAGCTCGGGATACCAGCCGAGAGGTTCAGCGTCACCTGCTTCGCCGGCGACAGGGATGCGCCGCGCGACGACGGATCGGCGCGGGAGTGGGAAAGGCTCGGCGTGGCGAAAAACAGGATACACTTCCTCCCGAAACACGACAATTGGTGGGGCCCAGCAGGGCAGACCGGGCCATGCGGCCCTGACACCGAAATGTTCTACCATGCAAAGGACATGCAGGAGGGGAGCACTGACGAGTTCGTCAAGCTGTCGAGCACAGGCCCTTTCTGCGAGATATGGAACGATGTGCTAATGCAGTATGACAAGGCAGCGGACGGGAGCTTCGGAGAGCTGAAGCAGAAGAACGTGGACACAGGCATGGGCGTGGAGCGGACTGTCGCCGTGCTAAACGGCGCGGACAACGTCTACGAATGCGACACGCTTGCGCCCATCCTCGACATGGTAATATCGATATCCGCAAAGGGCACTACGAAAGCGAACCGGAACGCTCGCATAATAACCGACCACATGCGCGCTGCGGTGATGATCCTCGGCGATGAGAGGGGGGTTGTTCCAAGCAATGTTGACCAGGGGTACGTGCTCGGCAGGCTTCCCATAAGGAGCGTCGACATCAAGAGCGAGTACAAGACGATAGTATGGACAGCTGAGCGCAACATGGCATGAGCCGGCGGCCTGCCGCGGTCGT
>DAHXLV010000037.1 GCA_027365815.1 Microcaldota archaeon | reverse complement strand
CGGTACCAGCATAACCTTGAGGTTCGAGAGCACGTTTTTGGTGTGCTTTCCAAAAAGTTTCTTCACAGCGTCAACGTTTTCGAATCCCCTGAAAACGCGTTTGAACGGCAAGTAACGTATCCTTATGCTTTTGTTTATCGCAACTCCCTCTAATTGTCCATCGGCTTTCATCTAACCTACCAATCATGTTAGTGAAGGGATATAACACTGTTGGATGGCACAAGGCAAAGAAGAATTCCCTGTCGTCTTTCCTTTGAATGGAGAAAGGATAACCATATCCAATAGATTTTACGACGTTAGATTTTTAGCGTTTTTGATAGGGATATGGTATGCTATCAGGTGGTACATTATTTTAAGGATTTCCCAGCGCCGCGAAGAACAAAATTTTAACTAGTCCGCGGAATTATGTTAACGCCCTTGCCGGGATTTGAACCCGGATCACAGGCTCCGCAAGCCCGTGTTCTATCCAAGTTATACTACAAGGGCACCATACAGCATTTTAATAAATGGGGGTGGTTATTTATTAATCTTCTAGGGGAATGATGGCTGATGTATAGCACCTATCTCACGCTGCTCGTGCCCGCGATAATCGCCTTTATGATCACGGCAGTGTCTACACTTTTCCTGATAAGCTACATGAAGGAATCCGGAATAACCTCGCTGGACCATTACAAGAGGAGCAAGCCGCAGATACCGGGCGGTGGCGGCGTTGCGCTGGCGTTCGGCTTCACGGTCGGTATGCTGGTCTACGTGTTCGGCGGCAGCTTCGGCCTCTATATCCCGGTAGCTGATTATACATACCTGTTCGCAACGATCCTCGCCGTGCTGCTGATATCCTTCGGCGGTTTCCTCGACGACCTCAATGTCCAGCCAAGCAAGACAAGGAGCACAGGCATGATGGACTACAGGAAGGGCCTCAAGCAATGGCAGAAACCGCTGCTGACCCTGATCGGCGCCATACCCCTCATGGCCGTCAACGCTGGGGTCTCCATTGTCCATATACCGTTCCTCGGTACGGTGAATTTCGGTATCCTTTATCCGCTGCTGATAATACCACTGGCAATACTGTACGCATCTAACGCGTTCAACCTGCTGGGCGGCTTCGACGGCCTGTCATCTGGCAGCGCTGTGATAGTCAGCCTTGCGCTGCTCCTGTACAGCCTTGCGTTCGGCACATACAGCGGCGCGCTTGTCTCTGTCGTCCTTTTCGCATCCAGCGTCGCCTTCCTCATATTCAACATATACCCTGCAAGGATACACCCTGGTGACAGTTTCACCTATGCGATTGGGGCAGGGTTCATAGCCGCCATAGTCATAGGCAACATGGAGGCATTCGGCTTCATAGTCTTCCTGCCGTGGCTGATAGAGTTCCTGCTGCACCTGCGCAGGAGGTTCGATGTCACGGACTTGGGTAAGATGCGCAGCGATGGCACAATGGAACCTCCGTACGGAAAGAAGATCTACAGCTGGACGCATCTAATAATGAACCTGAAAAAATGCAAGGAATGGGAGGTATCCCTCTATATGTGGCTCATAGAAATAGGGTTCGTGCTGCTGGCGTTCGGGATAGTGCTCGCGTCAGGTATGTGAATACCAGCGATATTCCTTCTTTTCCTGCGGTGCGGCTTACCGTTTTTGACCGCGTTGAACAGTATCCTGCGGCTTCCTATCTTTTCTGTCGAGACGAGCTCCACGTCTGACCTGTTTACCGTCTTCCTTCCTGCGTAATTCGCGTAAAGTTCCGCCTCCTCCACAAGGTCCTTGAGCGTGTCCTGAAGCTCCTTCTCAAGCGTGGTAATCGCCCCTTCGCTCACCCTTTCCGCGCCTACCTCCTTGAGGAATTGCTCCATATCATAAAGGCTAAAAGCCCTCCTTACCAAATCAACACCCAACAGCGGAGAGCAATTTTGCGGCAAGCCTTTTAAAGCAACCTGAATTTACCCGATTAGTGGTATTCTTATTGTTTTTTCACCAAGATAACTGGATACAATGATAAGGCTCGGATTCCACCTCTCGGTCTCTGGGGGCGTCTACAATGCAGCGCTTGCGGCAGAAAAGCACCATTACGGCACATTCCAGATATTTGCGAGCAACCCGAGGGCATGGGAGCACCGCAAAATCGATGACACAGACGCCGCGCGGTTCAGGGAGGTCACCAGGAAGTCCGGTGCCGTGCCGTTCGCGCACGTGCCGTACCTGTGCAACCCATCTTCGCCTAATCCAGAAGTGCTAAGGAAGAGCCTCGGCATGCTAGTCGGCAACATGGAGAGCTGCGCTCAGCTCGGGATACGCGGGCTTGTGGTCCACATGGGGTCCCATCTGGGAAAAGGCGAAGCACTCGGCCTGGGAAGCATCGTCAAGACGCTGACCAGCGCAATAGACTCTGCGCCGCGGGTCCGTATACTGCTCGAAAACTCGGCTGGCTACAATAACAGCGTAGGGTCGAAGTTTGGCGAGATAGGAAAGGCCCTCGAAAGCTTCGGCCAAGCTGAAGCAGGCGTATGTCTCGATACCTGCCACGCGTTTGCAGCCGGATATGACCTGCGCACCAAAACCGCCATAGACGCAATGTGCAGCGAATTCGAAGACAAAATAGGCTTCAGGAGGCTAGGCCTTGTGCACCTCAACGACGCCAAGTACGACCTTGGCAGCGGCCTCGACAGGCACTGGCACATCGGCAAAGGCAAGATCGGGATCGGCGGCTTTACAGAGCTGTTCAGGAACAGGCACTTCCAAGATATGTGCTTCATAATGGAGACTCCAGTGAACCAGGATGGCAACGAGGCAACCAACATGAAAGCCGCACAGAAGGCCGCTGGCCTATAAGCATCAGTAGCCGGCAAGCAGCCTGGTTACCCTGCCCGCGACCTCCTTCGGATGCAACCCGTTCTCCTTCGCGATCCTGCCTATTATCAGGTTTATCGTTTTGCTCCTTTTCTTGTATTCTGCGACCATCCTTGGATTCTCGTCAAGGAATCTCTTGATTAGCTTGTCCAGTTGCACAGCGCCAAGCTTCGCGTACTCTATGCTGACATCCTTCCCCTCCTCAAAGCTAGCGACGGTCTCCTTCGTGACCTCCTTTCCATCCTCTACCAATCTTATGAGTTTCTCTATCACTTGCGGCGGCGGGACCTCCGCCTTGCCGTACTTCTTGAAGCGCTGTATGGCGTGGATTATGCTCCTCATCTTGTACTTCGGCCTGAAACGCACGATTAGCTCCAGCGCGTGCCTGTCAAGCATCGTCATCTCGCGTATTGTCTTTGCGTTTACGTCAGAGTCTTCCGCCAGCTGTTCGGCAATCTCGTTCGCGTAGACAGGCTCCGCAGGTTTCATGCCTGAGATGTCGAAGACCGTAAGGTCCGGTTCATAGACATATCCGTATTCCTCATCCGTTTCCTTCTCCCTGAGCGATTCAGTAATCCTCCTCTTCTCATTGTAGCCGCGTGTCTCCTTCGCAATCGCCTTGCCTTCTTCTAGAACCCTGTGCTGCCTGGCTATCTCGTACCTGGCCGCCTCTATGAGGCTTTTTATTCCGGTCACGTTCTTTACCTCCACGCGCACATCCGATATTGATATATTAAGGTCCGCCTTTATCTCCCTGTTTATGTCCACACCAAGGTAATATAGGATGCTCCTCAGGTTCGCTATGAAAGACCTGAGCTCCCCTTCGTCTGTTATGTCAGGCTCTGTGACTATCTCAACCAGCGGCGTGCCGGACCTGTTGAAGTCAAGTAGGGTAAGCATGCCATCCCTGACTATCTGTGCCGGGTCTTCCTCTATCTGCACCCTACGTATGCCGATTCGTTTGCCTTGGATGTCTAAGTACCCTTCTGACCCAACCGCGCCGCCCATCTGCGTTATCTGGTAGCATTTCGGAAGGTCTGGGTAGAAGTACACCTTCCTGACGAACGACATGTTCCGGTTAATCTTGCAGTGCAGCGCATTAGCTATGCTAAATCCGGATTCGGCTGCCGCAGAGTTCAGCATCGGCTTCGACCCAGGGAAACCCGTGCAGATCGGGCATATGTTGGTGTTAGGCTCTGCATCATCCATACTGCATGAGCAGAACAGCTTCGATTTGGTCGGCAGCGCTACGTGTACCTCAAGGCCTATCTTCATAAACTCCCTATATTGTGTTTGTATTTGTAGTCGAATTCGCTTTCCCATTCTGTGGCGAAATCTATCACCGCATAGTCATTCGCCTGCCCGCCTACAAGCTGCGCCCCTATTGGCATGCCATCAGTGTACTGGTACGGGAAAGTTATGTGGGGGAATCCTCCAAGGCTCGGCGGGACGGTAAATATGTCCATGGCGTATTCCTGCACTGGAGTAAGTTTCTTGACGTCAGATACGCGCGGCGTTGTCACCGGCAGCGTAGGCGATATTATGAAACCTTCCTTGAGCACCTTCCCCATCTCCTTAATTATCATGGACCTTACAGAGAGCGCTTTCGTGTAATAGCGCGATTTTACGCTTTCGCTCCTGATGAAAGTCCCCAATATTATCCTCCTTTTCGCCTCCACCCCGAAATTCGCCCTCGCCTCAGTGAAGAATTCGTTGTACCTGGCGTTCGGTTCAATATGCTGCAGCCCATACTTGTATCCGTTGTATTTTGCAAGGTTTGTTGACGCCTCTGCCATGGCTATTATATAATAGGACTCTACCGCACTGCCCAACACGCCTATGCTCTTCGTAGCTATCTCATACTTTTCACCGAGCGTGTCGAGCAGGCGTTCGAAATGCGAATGGATCCTTTTGTCAGAGTACTGGTTCAATTCCTCTATAACAAAAAGCTTCTTTTTCTTCTCGTCACGTATATCCTGCACCGCGCATGTGGTGTCATAATCATCCCTGCCCCTGACGGCATCGAACACTATCCTTATGTCCTCGCCGCTCCTAGCCATTACGCCTATCTTGTCTAGGGAGCTTGCGTAGTCTATCAGGCCGTACCTGGATACGGATCCGTATGTCGGAGTGAAGCCCACCACTCCGTTGAGCGCCGCGGGGGTGGATATGGAGCCGCCTGTTGATTCGGAAAGCGCAACGTGGTACTTGAGCAGCGCGGTTGCCACGGCGGCCCCGCTGCTAGATCCACCTGCGGCATAGCCGCTGTCAAATGCGTTTTTTGCCGGAACCTCCGTATTGGTCCCAAAAGTGCCGAATCCGAATTCATCCATGCCGGTTTCCCCTATGAAAGTGAATCTGTCGTCGCCCAGCATGCGCTCTATAACCGTTGCGTTGAATGGAGGGACATAGCCCTGCAGCATCTTCGAGCCTGCCGTAGTCTCAAATCCTTTTACGCATATGTTCGCCTTTGAGCTGAACGGCACTGCATTGTTGGCATCAGCCACGCTGCCATCTATTTGGTTGAAAGCGTGATACTCCCCGTTCGCCTTCTTGAGCTGCTCCACAAGCGCGGAGTAGTAGTCGCCGGGCTTTTCGGCACCGAGAAACTCCTTTATGTGGCTTGCCATCTGATTACCGTTCGACTATAGCTTCGGGCCGATTATGTAGCCTTCGCGGAGCTTCGAGCCCTTCTTGAGCAGCTCCACATCTTTGAAAGGGATTACACGGTCTTCTCTAAACCTTGTAGGGACGCGTATCGGCTGGTATGACGGGTCGTCGCCTGCCGCAACGCCTGCTATCTTGTCGAAGTACCTTATGACCTCGTCTATATCCCTCTTTATCGTCTTCTTTTCGCTCTCGCTGAGCTTCAGCCTCGCAACCTTGAGAAGACGGTCAAACTCCTGCTCATCCATGGTTCTACTTGGAGAGCAAGCTTATAAAATCTCTTTGTATAAAGAGGAGCGTCGCATTGGTGCATCTGATGAAGAGGACAGAATACATCAGGGACATACCGCATGTTCCCGGAAGCAAGGTACGCCTGGGCGGGAGGATAAGCCGGGTAAACGACACCAAGAGCGTCAGGTTCGTGTGGCTGCGCGATATCACAGGAGCTGTCCAGTTGACTGTTGTTAAGGGCAAGGCGGCCCCAGAGCTGTGGAAGCAGGTAGAGGAACTGATGCCGAATTATTTTGTGATTGTTGAAGGCAAGGTACCTGAAGACATAAAATCCGCCTCAGGGGTTGAGGTTATACCCGAGATGATTGAGGTGGTGAGCAAGCCGCAGGGGCTGCCTCCGATAGACATAGAGGGGGTAAACCCGACAGGCATGGACAAGAGGCTTGACTGGCGGGCACTCGACCTCAGGAACCCGAAGCAAGCGGCCATATTCATCGTGCAGTCGAAACTCCTGGAAGGGATGCAGAGGTATCTCTATTCGGAAAAATTCATGCAGACATTCACGCCCAGCATGATGGGCGTATCCTCGGAAGGAGGGTCGGAGGTTTTCTCGTTCAGCCATTTCGGCAAGGAGGCATTCCTAAGGCAGGATCCGCAGCTGCACAGGCAGCTGCTCATGCTCGCCGGGTTCGAGCGCATATACGAGATAGGCCCGAGCTGGCGCGCCGAGCTGAGCAACACACCGGTGCACCTCACCGAACACAGGACCTGCGCCGCGGAGCTATCCTTCATAGAGGACGAGAGGGACATCATGAAGGTCGAGGAGAACCTGATAGCCAACGCAATAAAACTGGTAGCTTCGGAATGCAGGGGCGAGCTGGAGATTTTCGATGTTGAACTGAAACCCCCAAAGGTTCCGTTCCCCGTCGTCGAGTTTCCGAAGATATATGACATATTGGAGGAGCTGGGATTCCATCCGAAGAGAGGGGAAGAAGACTACAGCAAGCAAGGAGAAGCCGCGCTCGGCGAGTACATGAAGGAGAAGCACAGGTCTGATTTCTTTTTTGTCAACAGGTTTCCATACGCGACAAAACCTTTCTATGTGATGCGCGACGATGGAGATCCAACATACGCAAGAAGCACAGACCTGATGTACAAAGGCCTGGAGATGAGCAGCGGCGGTCAGAGGGAGCACAGGTACGAGAAGATAATAGCGCAGGCGAAGAACAAGGGCCTAGACCTAAAAAACCTGGCGTGGTTCACAGATTTCTTCAAATATGGAGCCCCTCCGCACGGAGGATTCAGCATCGGCATAGAGAGGTTAACGGCCAGGTTGCTCGGAATAACGAACATAAGGGAGGCCGCGCTCTTCCCCAGAGCCCCCGACAGGCTGGTACCGTAGCTATGGCTTGATTCTATTCATCATCCTTGGGAAAGGTACTGCGTCCCTGATGTGATCCAGGTTAAGCAGCCATTTTATGACCCTCTCGATTCCCATGCCGAAGCCAGAGTGCGGAACCGAGCCGTACCTCCTCAAGTCTATCCACCAGCTGTATTTCTCTTTGTCGAACTTCACATGCTGCGTCGTCTCTACCTCCCCGAGGCGCTCCATAAGCTCGTCAAGTTTCCAGATGCGCTCGCTGCCGCCTATTATCTCCCCGTGTCCGTTCGGCGCCAGCAGGTCGGCGCAGAGTACGGTCCTGTCGTCCTTGGGGTTTACCGGCATGTAGAAAGGTTTTATCTCCCTTGGCCAGTTGTACACGAAAACAGGCAGCTTCTCGCCCTCGGTCAGCAGCCTCTCCTCCTCGACCCCAAAGTCCTCGCCCCATTTCTTCTTGTCGCCCTTGTCATTCAGGATCTCTATCGCCTTTTCGTAGGTCAGGCGCTTGAACGGAGGCCTGATCCCGCTAAGCGATTCAGGGCTGACTCCGAAGTGCTTTACCGTTTCCTCGTCGGCCTTGCCAAGCCTGTTCGCTATGCTGCTTACCAGCTTCTCCTGCAGCGCCATGCTCTTGCTGTTGTCGAAATAGGCCATCTCGGGCTCAAGGTGCCAGTATTCCGCGAGGTGCTTCGTTGTCCTTGACTTCTCTGCCCTGTACGAGGGTGCGAACGAATAGACTCTTTCAAGCGCTGGCACCATGACCTCGGCATAAAGCTGCGACGATTCTGTCAGGTAGACCTTCTGGTCGAAGTACTGCACTTCGAACATACTGGCTCCGGTCTCGCCGCCGGCCGAGGTCAGGAGGGGTGGAGATATCTCGTAGAATCCCTTCTTGTCAAGGAAGTCCCTGGCATACCTGAATATGTGGGCCCTTGCCTTCATAATGTTGATCATACGCTGGCTTCTGAGCCAGAGGTGCCTTACGTCGAGCAGGAATTCCGCGCTCTGGTACTCTGTTATCGGAAACTGCTCCCCGCTGTGGACCACCTGCAGCTCTTCCACGTCGAGTTCTACGCCGCCAGGCGCTCGCTCGTCTCTCCTCGGGATACCTTTTACGATTATGCTAGATTCGAGGTAGGCGGAGTCTGCAGAAGCCCAGCCCTTCTCGCCCACCTTTCCTTTGTCTATTACGCACTGCACAGTCCCTGTGACATCCCGTATCACCGCGAACATCTTGCCGCCGCTGCTCCTCTTCCTGTGGATCCAGCCTTTTATCACGATGCTCCTGCCTATGTTCGCCACCGCCTTATTTATCGGCATCCCTTTAACTGACAGTTTCATCAAATCAATCCAGATGCGAAACAAAAGTTTTTATCATGTGGGATTACACCAGGGATATGGCGATGGCCGCAATGATGAAGCCAGACACTATTATGATCGGGCTAATCACCCTCGCCCTCTCTATTACGACCTTTGTCAGGTCCAGCATCATGTCGCCCACCTCCGGGCCCCACACAGGGAACTTCTTCATAAGCACTTTCCTGTGGTAGAGCTTCGTTGGGGATATGTCGTCGAGCGCCCCCTCTACTGCTTTGTCGATGAGCGGCTCCAGCGCGCGGAGTTTCGTGTACCTCCCGAGCACATTCTCTACCGTGTATTCTATCGAGTTGACCGAATGCGTGTCCGTGGTGTAGACCTCGGCGTTTATCCTATATTTCCTCCTTATGTGGGATATTATGTCGTTCCTCAGCGAAGGCAGCATGTTGTTCGAGTTGAAGTGCAGCATCGCGTATCTGAACCTGCCGAACTGGAATATCGCGACGTTGAGGTTGCCCCTTCCAAGATCCTTCGGTGAGCCTAGCGCCGAATATATGTCAACGCTGTGTATGCCTATCATGTGCGCCTTCGTCTTGTGCAGCTCTTTCATCGACCTTATTGCGCGTATATAATCCTTCATCGCCTGCGAGTCGAACCTGACGCCATCCAGTTCCTTCTTCGGGGCAGTCTCGTACCTGGAATTGTGCGCGTCTATTATCGCCGTGTCGCCGTACTTGCTGTTCAGGGTCTTCTTGAATAGAATTGCGGAATCGTACGAAATGTCCTCGGTCACGTACGGGGCCCTGGAGAAGGTCGCTATCGACCAGTCGCCAAAGGACAGCCTTGTCAGCCTTGAATGGCCTGAGGCCCCCTCCGAATATCCCATGGCGCCTCCTGTGCGCACCGCCTTCGCCACGCCTTCGTTGAGCGCCCCTTTCACAGCGCCTATCTGCCTGGAAGATATCGGGTTCCTATCGGCGGTCACCGCCGGGTGCATTATGAATGCGCTTGCGTTGTAGCGCGCCTTTATATACCTCTCAAGTATGTATGGGAAATTGCTCGCGCCCAGGCTTCCGGCTGGCCCGTAGTGTATCTCTGGTATGAAGAAGACCGCCTTTATGCCATTTCCCCTCTTGACAAGCAGCGTGTTGGTCTCTATGTCCGGCTTTATCCCGAGCTTCGTCGCAAACGGCGGCGCTGTGTTTATGTTGAAGAGCCAGTTCTGCAGCATCCCTGAGAATACTTCGATGCCACCCATGCCCAGGTTCTTCTTCACCGGCCTGTCGAACATGTAAAGCAGCAGGTAGCTCACTATGACGAATATGAATATGCCTGCGTAGAGCTTGAGCAGCAGTATGCTCAGAGGCCTGTCCAGGGCGAATATGAACCTGCTTGCGACGACGAACAGCACGATGTTAAGCGTAGGCTGCACCAGCGCGAAGAGCACCGCCCTTTTCTTGAAGCCTAACACAACCTTGTTTATGAAGAACCACCACCCGAAGATGCTCGCATCACCCACAAGCACGGCAACGGTCGCCGCCGGCGCACCGAATATCACGTGGAGAATGCTGCCGAGCAGGAAGAACACAGAGTAGGATATTGTGCCCACAAGCGCTATGAATAACACGTGCTTGACCCTGATCCTGTGCTTTGTTGCCTTTACCAGCATCACGGTCAGGACCGTAGGCAGCAATATGGCTATGCTGCCCGCAAGCGTCCCGTTCAGCAGCACGAAAGAGACGAAGCGCCTAAGCAGGTAGTAGTGCACCAGGCCTACAGACGCCCATCCGACTACCAGGCTCAGCAGCACCAAAGCGCAGAACAGCAGCGGAGTGCCTGGGAGCCTTTTTGAGAATATATCCGAATACCTGGATATGTTATTGCCGGCCATAAAGACACGACTGGTTTACCTGCCGAACCTCCTCTGCCTCTTCCTGAAAGTGTCAATTGCGCGCTTCAGGTCCCCTTTGCCGAAGTCCGGCCAGTTCTTCCTTGCAAAATACAGTTCCGAATAATCGGACTGCCAGGGAAGCAGCCCTCCAAGGCGCTTCTCGCCTGACGTTCTTATTATAAGGTCGACATCAGGAATGTCTGCCGTCATGAGCTTTGAGCGTATCGCCTTGGCATCAACGCTCTTCACGCCGCTAGCAGCAAGGCTCCTCACCGCGTATGCTATGTCATCGCGCCCCCCATAGCCCACAAGCAGGTTGATCGAGAGCTCCTTGTATATGCGCGTCTGCCGCTCCACGCGCTTCAGCGCGCTCCTGAGTTTCGACGGCAGCAGCGCCATGTTGCCTATTATGTTCACGTGCGCCTTGTTCTCCTTGAGTAGCTTTATTATGCTCCCGTCGTTGGCAGCCCTGGTGTATAGTTTGTAGAGCAGGCCGAGCTCCCCCCTGCTGCGGTGGCTCACATTCTCTGTAGAGAGCGCCCATACCGAAACGGTCTTGACCCCCCTGCTTCTTCGCCCAGATGCATACGTCTATTATCTTGTTTATGCCGGCATTGTAGCCCTGCGCCAAATTTAGCCTGTTCCTGCGCGCCCACCTACGGTTGCCGTCAGGTATTATCGCTATGTGCAGAGGCGCTGAGCCATCCCTCTTCTGCCCTTTTGCCATAAAAATCACATGTCCGGCCGCCAGTCGGGGTTGTCCCTTTCTAGCACCTATAACTATAAAAATACGAGACATAAAGTTATAAAGGTAATGCCTTTATGCCTGATTTTGAAGCTTCATATGTC
>DAHXLV010000026.1 GCA_027365815.1 Microcaldota archaeon | reverse complement strand
GAGCAGATAGAGGTCCCTGCAGCTGTCCTTGAATGCCCTTGCTATGTCCGCTATGTCGCCCCTCATGAATGGCTCGCCGCCTGATATCTCGACCCACTTGAAGTAGCTGTTCCTCTCCGCGAACCTCCTTATCTCATCTATGGTGAGCTCGCCCTTCGGCCTTGTCTCCCATATGTTGCAGGTGAGGCACCTGCTCTGGCAGTTGTAAGTAACCGAGAAGTTGAGCTTGTACGGCCTCTCCAGCCTGGAGAAGTTGGACCGTAGTGCGGTCATCGCAAGCCCGGCGAGCTTTCCTGTTCCGGCCATCAATATTACTTGCGCTTTCAGATATTTAAATGCGAAGTAGAAGGTGCATGCCCGATGCTTCCGCTAAAACCCGGGGGTTACCACGGAACTTTCTTTAGCCTGAGTTTGTGCGCCCCCTTGTTTGTCAGCACGTGAAGTATGCCTGTGAGCACCACCAGGAAGGCTATGCCGTACAGGCCAGGCTGGCGGCCTAGCGGCGACGCAAGGAGCATTGCTGCGATGAAGAAGCCGTACTGGTCCAGCACAGGCACGCCCATGCCTATCGGGACATCGGCCTGCCTCTTCAGGAAGCTGCCGAGCAGGTCGCCTACGTTTGCCCCAGCTGCTAGCAGGATGGATATCGGCAGCATGTACGGGAAGAAGGGATACTCTATCAGGCCGACAAGTATGCCGCATATCATGCTGGCTGCCAGGCCCCTTGCGGTCTTGTTATCGCCGAATATGCGCTTGCCGTTGAGCTTCCTGCCTTTGTCCAATGGCCTTCCCCTGCCGAACAGTATGGGCGCTCCGTTGGCGGCATAAGCAGGGAAGATGTAGATTATAGGGTAGACGACTATTGCGTAGAGCCAGTAGAGGTCCAATGGAACACCATCAGAGTATAGCGTAGGCTATGAAGATGGGCGCAAGCAGTATCGATATGGTGCTCACGACCTTTATCATAGAGTTGAGCGAGGGCCCGGCCGTGTCCTTGAGCGGGTCGCCGAGCGTGTCGCCGACTATCGCCGCCTTGTGGGCATCGCTCCCCTTGCCTCCGAAGTTGCCTGACTCTATGTACTTCTTTGCGTTGTCCATAGCCCCTCCCGCGTTAGCCATGAAGAGGGCCAGCACGAAGCTGGCTGGTATCATGCCGACAAGGAGGCCGCCGAGGGCTGCCCTGCCGAGCACTATCCCGACGATTATTGGGGTGGCTATCGCGATGAGCTCCGGCACAACAAGCGCCTTGAGCGCATTGACTGTGGCGATGTCAACCGCCTTCGCATAGTCCGGCTTTGCCTTGCCCTGCATCAGCCCCTTTATCGTCCGCACCTGCCTGCGCACCTCCTCCACCATCATGTTCGCGGCGTGGCCGACCGCCTCCATCAGGAAAGACGAGAAGATGAATGGGAGCAGGGCTCCTATGAATATGCCTATCGTGACAAGGGGGTTGAGCACGTCTATGGTGGGGAGGCCTACAGCGCTTGAGAACGCGACGAAGAGCGCGACAGCTGAAAGCGCCGCGCCGCCTATGGCGTAGCCCTTTGTGGTGGCCTTAGTGGTGTTCCCTATGGCGTCGAGCTTGTCTGTTATCTTCCTGACGCTGTGCGGCAGGCCGCTCATCTCCGCTATCCCTCCGGCGTTGTCTGTGATCGGGCCGAAAGCGTCTATCGTAAGTATTATCGAAGTGAGGGAGAGCATCCCTACGGCGGCTATCCCTATGCCGTAAACGCTGCCTGTAGCCGCGTAGCTTACGAATATGGCGGCTATTATGACAAGCACTGGCAGCCAGGTGCTCCTAAGCCCTACGGCCAGCCCCATTATTACGTTGGTGCCTGCGCCGCCCTTAGATGCCGTAGCTATCTTGATGACTGGCTTGCTCTGGTTGCCAGTGTAGTAGTCTGTTATCCAGAATATGAGTATCGCGGGGGCTAGTCCTGCAAGGACCGCTATGTAGAAGCCGAGCGGCAGGCCCATCGCCCAGGTTAGCGCGAAGTCGAGCGCGCCTGATATGACCACAGCGGCAAGTATGCCTGAGTAGAGGGCGCGCACGGCGTTGCCGCGCCGAGCCTTCATGAACAGCATTGCAGCAAGGCTGCCGACAACTCCGACTGCCGCTATAAGCAGCGGGTAGAAGAATAGCTTCTGGTAGTATATGGAGACTATGCTGGATGCGATGAGAAGAGCTGCAACAAGCGTGACCGCGTAGCTCTCGAATACGTCTGCGCTCATTCCAGCGCAGTCGCCAACGTTGTCACCAACGTTGTCCGCTATCACGGCAGGGTTCCTCGGGTCGTCCTCTGGCAGGTTCAGCTCCGTCTTCCCGACCAGGTCGGCGCCCACGTCCGCAGCCTTAGTGTATATGCCTCCGCCGACCCTGGCGAACAGCGATATCAGCGATGCGCCGAAGCCGAACCCTATGAGTATCGCCACATTAGCTATTGTCAGGTACATGAGAAGCAGGCTTATGCTTATAAGGCCGAAGCCGACTGCGGCGAAGCCCGTCACGCTTCCGCCTATTATCGCTGTCCTGAACGCCTGCTCGGTCCCTTTCTCGGCGCTCTTCGCTGTCCTGACGTTTGCCCTGACCGCAACGTTCATGCCTATGTATGCGGTCAGGTACGAGGCCACTGCGCCTGTCGCGAATGCTATGTCCAGCTGCGCGCCGTTCTTCAGGAAGAAGAATACGATTGCAAGTATTACTCCGAATACAACTATTGTCTTGAGCTGCCTGTCCAGGTACGCCTTGGAGCCTGCCCTTATCGCCTCCGATATCTCGACCATCTTCTTGGTCCCCTCAGGCTTCCTGAGCGTGGACAATGCGGCCCATAGCGAGAATATCAGTGCAAGCGCTCCTGCTGCCAGCGTGTATATGTAGAAGCTCATGTTTCCCCTCCAGAACAGAGCACTTAGCGCTTTAAAGCTTAAAAAGGTTGCCCTGGCGCTTGCCGCGCCGTGGCGCACGCATCCGGGAGGGCTACTTAGCCGCTGCGCCCAGCACCTCTAATGAGAAGTTATCTGGCTGTGGGGAATTGGTGGGATTCGGGAGCATGAGGAAGAGCCATCTGAGGGTTATCCTTATATTGTGGGTGGATCCGTTATGTGTTATTGGGTATAGGAACGAATCGGTATAGGTAACAAGGCGTTTATGGCCGGGCTCCTTTTGATCTTCATGTTCCACGCTCCCACCAATATAGGTTATGCCTTTGAGGTTTATATGCGCTTTGGATTTTTGCAATTTAGCTATATAATCCTGTTATTTTGGATGAGGCTCCCGAAGGCTTTTCTCAAGTATGTACCTCGGGGTGCCGTCCCCGTAATAGTTCTCAGCCCTCCGCACTATGCTGTAGCCCAGGCGCTTGTAGAAACCTAGCGCTTTGGCGTTGTCAGGGTGTGTTGCCAGCATTACTGCCCGGCGGCCTAGCTCTTCCGCACGTTTCTCGGCGAATTCCATCATCCGCTTGCCGTAGCCGGACGAACGCATGCCTTTATCGACACGTATTGCAAGGACCTCCAGCTCGGACTCTTCCGGCTTGTCTACAAGCGTAAGGTATCCTACAGGTTTCCCGCTTTCGTCTTTCCATATCCACGTGCTGGAGTTCGGCTGCCCGGCGAGGAACTCGAAGAACTTCTCCTTGTCCTTTATCTGCACGAGTGCAGGGGTCTCCCCCGCGACCCTGAGCTCGATCTCGAAGAGCTCTGTGAGGGCCTGCCTTACGTCCACATCTTCCGCGTGTATCTCGGAGCCCATTTGCAGCTATTCGGAAACCATGCTTAAAAGGATGCCGCATCCTGCCCGGGCCTGTCCTGGACAGGCGCCATGCGCTCGCGTATCCCGGCGAAGAACGCCTCGCTTGATTCTGGGCTGCCTGCGCTCATCAGCACGGTCTCGTTCTGACGCAGCCCCAATATGTCGGATATGAACCTGTTCTCTTCCTCGCTTACCATGCTCCTGTCATTGTTTGTGTAGACAAACGTGGCGTTTCCCTGGAGCGATGCCACGGCGGAGGCATGCTCCTTCACCTTGTTGTACATTTCATGGTGCATCTTCACGGCGAGCACCCTGCCGTTGCCCATTATGGTGCTGCTTATGCCGTCCACCTTCGTGTTGAGGAACGCGCTCGTCACGTCGAATATCGTCAGGTAGTCCTTGACAGGGCTGCCGCTCTTGGCCACGTATGTCCCTCCTTTCTTGTCGAACCTCTGTATGAATATCCCGACGGCGACCAGTCCTGCTATCACCAGGTAGTAGGGCTCTATGGCCTCGCTTAGCAGCACGGCGGCGAACACCGCGGTTATGAACGGCGACAGCAGGTAATAGTTCGTAACGAATGTCGTCTTGAGCGTGCGGAATGCCCTGAAGTAGAAGTATGTGACGAAGACGCTAGCAGGGATGCCCATGTAGAGCAGGGCTACCAGCGTGCTGGCGCTGAACGCAGGCAGCGCGGCGCCGCTAGAGATGAAGAGGCCGGTGGCTATCACCAGGGACACCGAGTTGAAGATGAACATTGTGCTCTCCATGTCGGTTGTGTACCTCTTCAGGAATACCCCTGCAAATGTGCCAACTATCACGGCTGCAAGGAGCATTAGCACTATGCCTGTGCTGGCGTTGCCGAGCGCGAATATGTTGCCTCCGGTAAGGGCTATGTAGATGCCGGCAAAGCCTAGCATCAACGCGATTATCTGCAGCTTCGATATCCTCTCCCTGAGCAGGAAAGGTATGAACATCAGCATGAGCAGCGGCTGCATCCTGTAGATCACGGTGGCGAAGGTCGCGGTTATGAACTTCTCTGCGTATATTATGCTGTAGAATATCAGCCCGGCGAAGGCGAACCCGGCAAGCCCTATCATGAGGTACTCCTTCGGGTTCCGCATGTAGCCCTTCAGCTTCGGGAGCTTCCCTTTTGCGACTACGAGGGCGAACGACGCAGCTGTGGCTATTATATATGACAGGAAGAGGAATGCGAATGTGTTCACACCGTTGTTCACCGCAACCTTGAGCGCTATCGGGAACATGGCGCCGCCTAGCATGGCCAGGGTTATCATCGCGTACGCCTTGCTCTTTATGTTCATCAATACTGATTATCTCGGTGCGGTTATAAATGTTTCAGTTTTTAGCAATATTGCAGTGCTTTCCTGTTATTGTGGAAGCTATTTATTTCTTGGCTTCGTAAGGTGGGCATGGCGCACGAATACGACATTGAGAGCGAGTTCAACAAGAGGTACAACCTGCTTACCAGGAAGATAGTCAGGCTGCTTTCGGAAAACTCAAGGATGTCGGTCGCGGAGATATCAAAGAGGCTGAACGTATCCAGGCCGACCATCAAGGAGAGGATAAACAGGCTTGAGAAGGATTTGGGGATGCGCTACACCCTTGAGATAAACGAGGAGGCGCTTGGGCTTACCACCCCGCACCTCATCGAGGTGAGGTTCAAGAAGAAGCCGGACCGCGGAAGGATCAGGGAGCTGCTCCTGCAGTCGTATATACCGCAGGCGGCTTTCTTCGTGGACGGCGACTACGAGATGGTGATATACGCGAATGCGCTCTCTGGCGACGACTACGTGCACTGGAACATAGTGATGATGGTGCAGCTCTCCGAATACGGGGTCACCTGGCACCCTTCAGAGATGGCGCACCGGCACCTCGGCTTCTTCCAGCTGAGGAACGAGGCGATAAAAAGGGCGAGCATCGACGAGAACTCGAAAAAGCTGCTTATGCGCCTGAACGAGAACTCCAGGGTGAGCTTCCAGCAGCTGTCCAAGGAGCTCGGCATGCATTTCAACACCGTGAAATACAACTTCGACAAGCTGGCGAAGAGCGGCTACATACGCAGGTATACAATAACGCTTGACCCTGTGAAGGATGTGTCCATAATGGCGCTCTTCGACGACTACACCCCAAGCAAGGGGTTCGAATCGGCATCCGCGAAGGCCAGGCAGGCGATAAAGTTCGACGAGGAGAACCCGCTGATAAGCAGGTACCTCATGTCCTCGACGCTCATAGGCAGCCACACGCTGTTCATACTTTCGGCGTTCGACAGCAGGGCCGCGGCGCTCAGGAACGGGCTGAACTACCACAAGGAGATGTACGCGCAGCATGGAGCAAAGCGGATACTCGGCGAGGTGACTGACGTAGTGCTCGGCAGGCTTCCCATAAGGAGCGTCGACATCAAGAGCGAGTACAAGACGATAGTATGGACAGCTGAGCGCAACATGGCATGAGCCGGCGGCCTGCCGCGGTCGTTCACCCTACGACAGCCTTTATCCTTCTTACGCCGGCTGACACCGCCTCCTGCTTCGTAATCCTGAAATGCTTTAGCTCGCGCGTGTTCTTGACATGCGGGCCGCCGCAGACCTCTCTCGAGTAGATCTTCGCTCCTTTGGATATCGTGTACACCTTGACGGTCTTCTCATACCTGGCCTCGAACACGCCCTGGGCGCCAAGCCTTTTCGCGTCATCTATGCCCATCATCTCAAACGACACGTCGGCCTCCGCCCCTATCGCGGCGTTAACCCAGTCCTCTACACTTTTGACCTGCTCGTCTGTCAGCTTCTTGTCGTAATTGAAGTCGAACCTGAGCCTCTCCTTCGTTATGTTCGACCCCATCTGGTGTATTGACCGGTCGACAACCTGCCTCAGTGCCTCGTTGAGCAGGTGCGTCGCGGTGTGGAGCTTCGTGGTCTCCTCGCTGTTGTCGGCCAGGCCGCCCTTGAATCTATGCTCTGCGCCTTTGCGAGAGGCCTCCTGGTGCTCCCTCATGAGCGAGCCGAAGCCCTGCTCGTCCACCGAGAACCCCTTTTCTTTGCACATCTCCGAGGTTATCTCCAACGGGAAGCCAAAGCTCTGGAAAAGGTCGAATGCGCTCTTAGCGTCCAGCACCTTGCGGCCCTCCGTCCCGAGGAGCTGCAGCCTCTTCTCAAGCAGCCGCGTGCCGTTCTCCAGCGCCTCCGAGAACTTCTCCTCCTCCTTCTCCAGCTCCTCGAATATGCGTGCGCTGTTCTTCCTTATCTCCGGGTACGCGTCTCCCATAACGTCGACCGCAACCTTTGCTATTTCGTTGCAGAATTCGCCTTTTATGCCTATAAGCCTCGCGTGCCTTATGCT
>DAHXLV010000013.1 GCA_027365815.1 Microcaldota archaeon | reverse complement strand
AGAAAAGGTGAAAGGGATTTTCAAGGTAAGGTGAATGATTTGCCTATCGACATTTATGCGGAGGAGATAATATCGCATTATGAGCATCCGCACAACAAGAGGAAGATGGATGGATCGGACGCCGATTTCCATGACACCAACCCGCTCTGCGGCGACGACATGACGATGCACATCAAGGTGAGCGGAGGCAAGATAGCCGATATATCCTTTGAGGGGTCCGGTTGCGCGATAAGCCAGGCTGCTGCAAGCATGCTAACCGATTTCATAAAGGGGATGGCCATCGGAGACGCGAAAAAGGTAGATTATGATAAGGTGAAGGAACTTATCGGGATAGACCCTGGCCCAGCCAGGATGCACTGCGCGGTTCTTCCGCTGAAGGCGTTGAACGGGGCCATTTTCCTTTATGAACACAAGAAAAAGGCTAGCTGATGGCCGCCGTGCCGTTGATTGTGAAGTTCTGCAGGGTTTCGACCACATACGTGCCGGCATGGCACAGCACAGCCTTCGAGAAAGGGGTGGCGTTGTAGCTGTATGCGGGATAGCCATTGTAATCTAGCCACGTCTGCTTGAGCCGTAAAGCGGTATTCTCCATCCAGAAGCACTGGGTGCCGTATTGGTCGAATGCGAAGACCATGCCAATACAGCCGCCCATGCCGTCGCAGTTGCCTATTGTAGATACGTTCATGTACCCTTCAGCCTGCTGGGCTGGGCTTGCTGCAAGGTATGCGTGGTATGTCCTAATTCTGTTGCCGTTATATACGGTTACGTTTGTGACGTTGAAACGGGAGTTGAGTAGAGCTATGCTCTGTTGCGCGTTGAGCGTGTGGTTTTGTCCAAACCAGTAATAGTATATCGCGTACAGCAGCACCGCGATTACCACAGCCATTATTATTTTGTTCTTGGACACTTTTCCACTCAGCGACTCTCTTTTCATCACAGGTCAGAAATACCTCGTTTCATCACAGTATGATAGGCTAGCAAAACTAGTTAAACTTGATTAGCCCCTACCGGATTCGAACCGATGTTCGCGGGTCCAAAGCCCGCTGTCCTTGGCCGCTAGACGAAGGGGCTGCGATACAGAGTGGAATCCCAGGTTTAATATGATTTCGTAATCAGCCATCGGACCGGCATACGTATTTAATCCTTCATTCCAAAAGCACAACATGGCAGGAGGAAGCAGGATAACGCTCGTCAACGGCAGGCTTGTCGTGCCCGACAGCCCGATAGTGCTCGAAGCTGACGGGGATGGCATAGGGCCGGAGATAACCACGAATGCAATAAGGGTGATAGACGCGGCTGTGGCGCGAGCCTACTCTGGAAACAGGAAAATTGAATGGATAAAGGTACCTGTTGGAGACCAGGCGGAGAAGGATCTTGGCGACCGCTTCCCCGAAAGCACAATCAATGCGTTGAAGGAGTACAGATTCATGCTCAAGGGTCCGCTCACGACCCCGGTGGGCAAAGGTTTCAGGTCCCTGAATGTGAGGATGCGCCTGCTGCTTGACCTTTACGCCAACATACGGCCCGTGAAGTACATAAATGGGATTGACAGCCCGCTGAGGAACCCTGAGAAAATAGATATGGTGATATTCAGGGAAAACACCGACGATCTTTACACAGGCATAGAGTGGCAGTATGAAAGCAAGGAAGCCGACATGGTTAGGAAACTGCTCAAGGACAACCTAAATATTGCGCTTGACCCTGACGCTGGGATAGGGATCAAGCCGATGGGCAAGGCAAAAACGGAGCGCATCGCAAGAATGGCGCTCAGATACGCCATCGCAAATAAAAGGAGGTCGGTTACGATAATGCACAAGGGCAACATAATGAAGTACACGGAAGGCGCGTTCCGCGAGTGGTGTTATGGCGTGGCGAGGAATGAATTCGCAGGTAGCTTCGTAACAGAGGAGGAGGCAGCAACCCTCGGAGGAAATGCACCGGCCGGCAAGATCCTGCTAAATGACCGCATTGCGGACAACATGTTCCAGCAGATAATAACTAGGCCGGACAGCTATGATGTGGTGCTCGCCCCGAACCTTGACGGCGACTACATATCGGATGCGGCAGGCGCGCTTATAGGCAACATAGGCGTCCTTGGAGGGGCCAACATCGGAGATTTCGGGGGCGTGTTCGAGGCGGTGCACGGGACTGCGCCAAAATACGCTGGAAAGAACGTTGCGAATCCCATGGGGGTGCTCAAGGCGGGAGAGCTTATGCTAACGCATTTCGGCTGGACAGAGGCAGCCGCGCTTGTCGAGATGGCCGTGGCGTCTGCAATAAGGGACAAGAAGGTGACCAACGACATGGCGAGGTTCATGGGGGTTGCGCCGCTGGGCACAAAGGAGTTCACCGATAACCTTGTAAACGCTATCGCGCGTTAAACGGATTGCATGGAAAAGATCGTCATTGCCTTCGGCGGAAATGCGCTGCAAAGACCTGGGGAGAAACCGGTGTACTCTTCACAAAGGGCGAACGTTGCCCGGGCGGTCGACAGCATATCGCCTGTTTTTAGAGGAAAAAGGGGCGTCCTGATAACCCATGGCAATGGGATGCAAGTTGGCGAGGAATTCCTGCGCAATGAGTACGCCGAGAGGGAAGTCGAAACGCTGTCATGGCCGGCGCTTGTTGCTGAAACCCAGGCGACAATAGGCACGATGCTTGAGACAGCCATACTTGGGAAGCTCCGCCGCATGCGCATACGCAGGGGAGTATCTGCGCTGCTCACCCACGTGCTAATAAGCCCTAACGACCGCGCATTCGGGAAACCGGAAAAGCCTGTTGGGCCGCTCTACTCTAAAAGAGGGCTGGGCGTGGCGCTAAAACATGAGCGGTTCGCATATGTAAAAGTAAGCGGAGGGTACCGCAGGGTTGTTGCGTCTCCGGAACCGGTCGGGATAGCCGAGATTGAAACCATAAGCCACCTGATATCCGGAGGGAGGGTCATTATAGCAGGTGGAGGCGGCGGCATACCGATAGTGAACAGCTCTGGCTCGTATCCAGCGAGCCCGGCAGTCATAGACAAGGACCTGACAGCGCAGCTCATAGCTACGCTTGTAGGAGCCGATACGTTAGTGATACTGACTGGCGAGGAGTACGTCTATCTAGATTACCCAAAGCGAGCGAAACCGATAAAAACCTCCAGGGCCACGGAGCTAAAGCGTATGCTGGGAAGTTTTGAGGGCGGCACAATGCGCCCAAAGGTTGATGCGTGCATAAGGTTCATCGAGAAAGGCGGCAGGCGTGCGTTTATCGGTGGGCTTGGCTCCTTCGAATCCATAATGGAAGGGCGCTCCGGCACAAGAATCATCAGGTAGCGTATTTCGGATCCACTTCCTTCAGGGCGGCTTCCATCATGGAGCGCTCGCTGTCGCTGAATATCTTCTCTTCCATGAGGCTCTTCCTCCTCAATGCGAAATCAAGCACCGCGAACCTGTGGTCGTCCTTGCCATGCATGGTGGATGCAAGCAGTTTTACCGGATCGTCTATCTGCGGGATCCCCTCTATCTCGAGGATCCATTCCTCGGCAACCACCCTGTAGTTTATCAACAGCGTTATCTCCTCGACTGCGAGCATCAGCCTCTTTGCGTTCTCTATCTTTTCGACATCTTCGGCCGTAAGGTTCCCCCTGTCGCTTTCCTTCTGGTTTATGTAAACTGCATAGCCGCGTAACATCGCTTCGCTCTCCTTGGCTATCTCGTTCGCAACAAACAGGTCCCGCTCTTCGTCACTCGGCGCCTCGGTTGAGACAAGGTTGCCGCTCACCTTCATCCTGCCTGCCTTTACCTCCTTCTGCAGCGTTATTATCGCCTCATTGGCTAGCTCCGCCTTGACCTTTACTAGCAGGTCCTCGCATATTATCCATGCGGCTATTCCGCTGTTTTCGGCCATCAGAGGTTACCCCCGCTGATTATGGCGACGGCCTTGTCAGAGCGCTTAAGCCTCAGCTTCCTGAACGCAGCAAGGGAAGCCACGCCGGCCAGCTCTGCAAGTATGCCCTGCCGTTTGTAGAGGCCTGCCTGTTCCCTAATCATCTCATTATCGCTGATGGAAACGGCGGTCCCGCCTAATTTGCTTATCGCTTCTATCGCCTGCATGCCAAATGTGGGCAGCCCTACCGCTATCGCATCCGCTGCGGTCATTGGTTCCTGGTATGCGAGCCTGGTGCGGCTCCTTATCGCCTTTACCAGTGGATTGCATCTCTCTGCCTGCACCGCCACCAGCTTGGCCTTCATGCTCATATCGTTCATCGCCTTTGCAATACCGCTTATCAAGGTGGCGTTCCCGACCGGCACGATGATGTGAGTCACTCCGCTGAGCTGCGCTGCAATCTCGTATGCGATCGTCTTCTGGCCCTCTTTCCTGTAGCAGTAGTCTCCGGCAAGGAACGCTCCGTTCCTGTCGGCGTATCTCGATGCGAGCTCCTGTGCCTTGTTGAAGCCGCCCCTGACCATGTGCAGTGTGGCATCATGCGTCATTAGTATGTTCCTAAGCTTGTCAGGGTTGGCTGCCCTGCTTATGAATACAGTAGTCCTCATGCCGGCCATCTTGGCGTAGTACGCAAGCGAATAAGCCATGTTGCCGGTCGATGCGACTGCCAGCTCGTCATACCCGTATTCCGAAGCCTTTGCGACTTCCACTACAGAACCCCTGTCCTTGAACGACCTTGTCGGATTGGTAAGCTCCAGCTTCAGGAAGAGGTTGCCGTGCTCTGCGCTCCGCACAAGCTTTGTGCCGCCGAGCTCATAGCGCTTGTACTTGGATTTAGGTAGAAGCCTTTCATAATCCCAGAAAGACGAGCTTCGCGGGACTTTTGGGCTTCCCTTGTAAACCACCTCGAGCAGCCGGCCGCAGCCGTCGCATGTCTGTTTCCTGTAGCTGCTTGGGAAGCGGCATCCGCAACCTGTGCATTCCAGATTGTAATCCATCCGCTTCACTTTTTGCCGAGTATCTTCCTTATCATGTAGTTCATTATGCCTCCTGCAACGTAGTAGTCCAGCTCTATCTGGGTGTCTATCCTCGAGGTTAGCGTTGCGGTTGCCTCGGCCCCGGTGTCGCTCCTCGTATAACTCATTTTCACTGCGGCTCGTGGCTTTATCCCATCATTGACCAGTATCGTGACCGGCTTGGTGTAGTCTATTTTGAGAGCTGCTGCGTCATCGCCTTGCGCGAACTGCAGCGGGATTATCCCCATCCCTATAAGGTTGCTCCTGTGGATCCTCTCGAAGCTCTTTGCGACTATCGCCTTGACCCCGAGCAGCATCGGCCCCTTCGCCGCCCAGTCCCTGGAGCTGCCGGACCCGTATTCTGACCCTGCCATCACTACAAGCGGAACACCCTCCTCCCTGTAGAGCATCGCCGCGTCATAGATCGGAAGGCGCTGGCCGCCAGGGTAATGGTTAGTAACGCCGCCTTCTACTCCTGGCACCATCATGTTCTTTATCCTGCCGTTGGCGAAGGTTCCGCGCATCATCACCTCATGGTTGCCCCTTCTTGAACCGTAGCTGTTGAAATCTGCCGGCTTGACTCCGTGCTCTATCAAGTACCTGCCTGCCGGGCTTGATGCGCTTATCGATCCTGCTGGCGATATGTGGTCCGTCGATATAGAGTCCCCGAAGACCGCAAGCACCATGGCGTTCTCTATGGGGGATACTCCCTTGGCAACTCCAGGGTCAAACCCGTCGAAAAACGGCGGATGCCTTATGTAAGAGCTGTGCTCGTCCCAGGCGTACATCTTGCCCGTAGGGCTGTCAAGCTTGTTCCAGTATGGGTTGACATCGTAGATATTGTTTCCATACTCTTTCTCGAATATCTCTTCGCTTATCACTCTGTCCATGACCTCCTTTATCTCAGCCTGGCGCGGCCAGATGTCCTTCAAGTAGACGTCTTCGCCATTCCCGCCCTTACCCAGGGGCTCTTTTGTAAGGTCCTTGAGCACGGTGCCGGCTATCGCAAATGCTACCAGCAGGGGAGGGGACATGAGGTAGTTGGCCCTCACATCCGTATGTATCCTTGCTTCGAAATTCCTATTCCCTGATAGCACCGATGCTACGGTGAGCTTGTTTGAGTTTATGGTGTCGCTCTGTTTCTCTATGAGCGGGCCGCTGTTCCCTATGCAGGTTATGCAGCCGTACCCTACTATCTCGAAGCCCAGCCTCTCCAGCGGCTCGATCAGGCCTGCCTTCTGCAGGTACCTCGCCACCACCCTTGAGCCTGGTCCAAGGCTTGTCTTTACCTTCCTCGTGTTCACCTTGAGGCCTTTCTCTACTGCTTTCTTTGCCAGGAGGCCAGCTCCGATCATCACAGATGGGTTGCTTGTGTTGGTG
>DAHXLV010000046.1 GCA_027365815.1 Microcaldota archaeon | reverse complement strand
ATTATCACCGCCGGAAAGCGATTCCTTTGCAAAATCCAATTCATCAGAAGTCTTGAAGTTCTCCCATTGCCATCAGTAAATGGGTGTATTTTGACTAGTTTGTTATGTATCAGCGTGGCTAGTTCTATGGGGTGCAACTCTTTCTTCAATTCATTGTACTCCTCAAACAGTTTTTGCATCAGAGGAGGAACTTCTGATGGTTTTGGTGGGATATGCTCAGATCCCCCTATCCTTACTTCACTGTCTCTATAATCTCCCTGTATTCTACAAATGGTATTTTTTGTTATCTCGTATTGAACTTTACATACAAATTTCTTATTTAATCTACCTTTGTATTTTTTTACAAACTCCCAAGCGTCTAAAGAGTTCAAAGCCTCAATAACATCGTTTGTTCTCGCCCCTTCTGGTGCTATTTTATCAGCAAGCACAAGCGCAGTCTGCCTGAGCGTCAACCTATTTCCCTCAATTGCGTTAGTGTTATAGGTATAACGTACCAGAAAATCCTTTGGCAAGGCGTCACTAGGTGTTTTATGGAATACCACTATGGACGCTCTTAAGTCTTCTAGCCGCCCAATCAACTCCTTAGATAGCCGCTTGCCGCTATATTCTGAAACGGCCTTTTTCTCTATTTCTAAGAAATATTTTTGTAATTCCTCATGCTTTGGAACTCCTCTACCTAGAAATATTCTTACCTTTTTGGCCTTTGTAGGGGATATTCTGACATTCTTGACTAGGTAATAATAGTAATGTTTTCCATGCCTTTGCTTTTCTATAAATGACACATGTATGTCTACAACATTAAGATATTTAAGTCTTGTGGACATAATGTCCACAAATTGATATATTTGAGTTTATGTGGACATATAGAATTAATATGGGTATCTCGACAAGTGTTTAGATACATCTCAAGTACACGCTATTTCAAGCCTCGCTCATGCTTCGGGCGATGCGCTTCAGGTGCGACTCCTATTACCTTTCCGCGTCCTTCCCCTGAAAACAGGTCTCCAGAATAAGGCAACTAGACCTAAAGCCATCACGATAACGCCAACGGTAGCAAATGTACTAGCAAATGACACTAGATGCCCAATACCTATCCCGAATAGGAAACCACCAGCAACAATCAATCCGATACCTAGGCTTTCCATGCTATTACCTTCTTTTTAACTTATTTAAAGGTTCTTTGTCCGAGATGGGCCTGACGCACATCTTCTGCTTCGTGGTTTTGGTCAGTTTATTATTAGGTAGGCGCCAATCGGCTGGCTTGCTTATGCTTTTTCCAGCAGCTGCCAAAACACGTATAATCCTTGCCTGCGTGGCATTAAACGGTGATGGGATGAAAAGAGACATGAAAGCGCTTTTGGACGAGTTCTATGAATCTGTAGGGAAATGGCAGAAGGACAGCCCATCGCAGATAGGCAAGTTCATGGAGCTGCTGGAGGCAATAGAGAGGCCAGGCGCCCTGGATAAGAAAACAAAGGAGCTTATGGCAGTAGCCCTGTCAATAACCGGCCACTGCGAATGGTGCATAGCATATCATGTGAAGGCCGCATTCGACTGTGGAGCCACTGCGGAGGAGATCCGCGAATCGGGATGGGTGGGTGTGCTCATGGGCGGAGGTCCGGCTCTCTCGTACAGCCAGCTGGTCGAGGATGCCATCGCAGACTTCAAGAAGTGAGGCCAGTTAGCCCCCTATCCTGAACATCTTTGTTCCGCAGGCGGAGCACGAGCCTGTCATCGCCTTCTTGCCATTCTTCATGGTAACCTGCTTCGCGTCCTTCATCTCCCTCTTCTGCTTGCACTTAACGCAATACGCTTCCATACAATCGCCAATAAATCTATGGGAGAACCCATTTAAAAAACTATGGGATACGCGATCATCCGTCTAATCAATAGGGATTTAGCCCTTCGCTGCATCTTTAGAGTATGCTGTGGCTAGTGTTGATGTTGGCACTGCTCGTCATAGGGGCGGTGGGCGGCTTCTTCGGCTCCCAGGTGGGCCTGGGCGGCGCTGTCATAGTGGTGCCGCTGATAACGCTGTTTCTAGGCGTGCCGATAGCCTATGCTGCAGGCGCAAGCCTCATCGCCGCCATAGCCACATCGAGCGGCGCGGCTAGCGCCTACGTGAAGGACCGCGTCACCAACATACGCATAGGCATGTCCCTTGAGGTGGGCACCACTCTCGGCGCCATAATCGGCGCCGTCGTCGCGGTCTTTATCTACAAGTCAGGCCTGGCTTCTGTCATATTCATAACGTTCGGCGCGGTGCTCATGGCCTCTGTCGTGCTCGAGCTGAGGAAAAGGGCCAACGGAAGGACAGCCGCGAAGCCGGACAGGACCACAAGGCTCTTCCAGCTGTCCGGCAGCTACTACGACATGGCATACAAGAAAAGGGTCAGGTATAACGGCGTAAGGTGGTGGCTTGGCGAGGTGGCGATGTTCTTTGCAGGCGCTGTGTCTGGCCTCCTCGGGATAGGCTCGGGGGCGCTAAAGGTGCTAGCCCTTGACTCGGCCATGAAGCTGCCTACGAAGGTGAGCACATCAACAAGCAACTTCATGATAGGGGTGACCGCAGCTGTGGGCAGCGCGATATACTGGCGCTTCGGGTACATACAGCCGTTCATAGCCGGCTCCATAGCTGTCGGTGTGCTCGCAGGCGCATACCTGGGATCAAGGGTATTCATGAAGGAGCGCGATTCCAGGATAAGGATGATATTCCTTGTAATCGTGGCCCTGCTGGCCGTAGAGATGATACTAAAGGGAATTGCATGAAATTCGAAGACGCTGTCAGCACGGCGCTGCGCCTCGGCGTAGTGGCAAGCATAGCGCTTATCATAGCCGGTATGGCTCTGGTAATCGTTAACGGAGGCAGCTACGGCTATTCCACAAGCAGCATATTCTCGATAAGCTCGAAGATAAACAGCTCAAACATCCCGCTAGGCGGCCTTCCGGCAGGCGCACTGAGCGGCGGCCTCTACCTGATCATGCTTGGGCTCGCGGTGCTGATAGCCACGCCTGCATTCAGGGTCCTGATCTCGATATTTGCGTTCGCTCACGAGCGCAATGCGATATACACGGCAATAACGATAATAGTGTTTGCAAACCTATTTCTCGCCATATTGGTAGTGCCTGCGCTCATCAGCTGACCGGAGCTACACCACCGTGGTCTCCTTCTCCTCGCCCTGGAAGTCAACCTTGTGGTGCGAACCGTCGCAAAACGGTTTGCTGTTCGAATGTCCGCACCTGCAGAAAGCGAATTTCGTCTGGCCGTCAACGATCACAAGGTTCGGTCCGTTCTTGACAGATTTTATTGCCACTCCCATCATATCACAGTATGTTTTGGCAGGCAAAGATTAATATCACTGCCCCGGCGCATCGAACCGCCGCAGGCAATGCTCTTCAGCCGGTCTTCCTCTTCAATTCCTGTATCCTCTCCTCAACGCCCTCCACCTCCTGTTCAAGCGACTTCTTGTATTCCGAAAGCATTTCGAGCTTCTCGTCCCTCGTCAGGAAATTCCTCATTCCGCTGCCGCACCCGCAAGAGCCGGCGCAGTTGCATTCTCCACACATAGTTTTCACCTGTCCATATATAGGACATCATATATGTGACCTGGCAAATATTTAAATATATCGGTTGTCCTATATGTAATCGGTTACATGCGCTACAAGTACGGCTGTGACATGCGAGGCATGCTCTCGTTCCAGATAATGTGGCTGCTCTCGAAAAAGCAGATGCACGGAGAACAGATCGCGAAGGAGATAGAGAAGAGGAGGGGGTGCAAGCCGAAGGCCGGCACTCTGTATCCTGCACTGCGGGAGCTGAAGGACGCAAACCTGATAAGGGGGACCAAGAAGGGCAAGCTGGTGACATACTCGCTCACACGGCACGGGCGAGATTCGCTGAAGCACGCGATAGCCTACTTCTGCAGGTCCTTCGGCGACGTGATTGCGGAAACCGACTAACATATTTAAACATTTGCCGCCTAATTATCATAGGGGCGCTGGGCTATTTCAAGATAGCGCACCAGGAAACTGTCAAGGTCCAAAAAGGCGTTGATGATGACAAAGATTGTATTGGTATCGGACTCGACCCTAGTGGCGCATTACAGGCATTTCCCGCTGCTGACATTCCTGCCGTGCGCACCGTCGGAGCTGGTGCCGAAGTCAGTTTATTACTTCCTCAAGGGGCCGCAGGATCCAGCGCTGCCCAACGGCGAGGCGAGGTACGCGGCGTATTCTGTAAGGAAGTTAGAGGCAGCCCTGCTCAAGGCTGGCGTGAGGCGAGAGGACATAGCTGTCCCGCACGAGGATTACCTTGCGCATTTCATCAAGGAGGACACAGAGATAATAGCCGTGTCGACAATGGACCCCCTCGGGACAGGCCCACTCACCATGTCATACAACGTCCTTTTCGGGACAAACCATACGCCGTGGGTGAAGGTCGAATGGGAGCGATTGATGAGGAAGATCAACGCGCTGCGGGCTGGGAAGAAGGCCAAGCTGGTGGTTGGCGGCCCGGGAGTCTGGGAGTTCACGATAGAGCCAGAGGCACTGCAGAGGTACAACATAGACTACGCTGTCCAGGGGGAATGCGACGATATCGCAGGCCAGCTCTTCCAGCAGCTGTCAACAGGCAACATAGACCGCAGCCTGCTTTCGAGCGGGTTTGTATCATATGACATGCAGTTCCACAAGAGCTACCACGAGCACGAGCGTTTCCTGTCAAGGAAGCTCGGGCTAGCCAAGGGGGCGCCTACGTTGGAAGACATGCCCACGATAGTGAGGCCTGCGATGATGGGCCTTGTAGAGACCATGAGGGGCTGCGGTATAGGCTGCGACTTCTGCGAAGTGACGCTCAGGCCTTTGAGGTACTATTCCCCGGAGCGCATAGGCGAGGAAGCGAAGGTGAACCTGCAGGGAGGGATGACCAACGTTTGGCTCCAGACCGACGAGATATTCGCTTACAAGCACCTTAACGCCAAGTTCGAGCCTAACCAGGACGCCCTGGTAGAGCTATTCAGGCACATAAAGGGCATACCTGGGGTAAAGACGATGAACCCGACGCATGGCAGGATATCAATACCGGCGGCTTACCCTGAACTGATACAGAAGCTTTCGGCCATAGCGGGGGCAAGTCCGTCTAACTGGATCGGAATCCAGGTCGGCGTGGAAACAGGCAGCGACAATCTCGCACACAAGCACATGCCCAACAAGACGCTGCCGCTCAAGATAGGCGTCGACGGCACATGGCAGGAGATAGTCTGGAAGGGGACGAGCAACTTCAACAAATACTACTGGAGGCCAGCATTCACCGTGCAGGTGGGCCAGATGGTGGAGACGCCGGAGGACAACTGGGAAACGGTAGCGCTGATAAACTGGATGAGCAATTCGAAGGTGGAGGGCACGGACAGGCCTCTCGAGTTCACAGCCACGCCCATGCAGAACGTCCCGCTCGGCCTGATAAAGAACAGGGCGTTCTCCGCAATAACCCTGGATGAAGCCCAGATGTCCGTCTATTACGCAAGTTACAGGCACCTCGCCAAGATGGCGATGAGGGACGCAAGGAGGGACAGCAAGGGCAACCCCCTTGTCAAGAACGGAACGGCGGGCATAATCTACCTCGGCGGATGGTCAATGATGAAGATGGTCGAAAGGATCGCCAAGAAGCACAAGGTTGACATCGAGAAGGTGAAGAGATGGGGCCTAGACAGGGAGAAGAACAAACAGACAGTGGTCATGACCAACTGACGCTGCTGATTCTAAAGCTTTATATCCTTTTGATTCGCAGTTGCTAGCGCCGGGTCTGTAACTCAGTTTGGCTAGAGTGGCAGGCTTTTAACCTGTAAGTCGGGGGTTCAAATCCCCCCAGACCCGAATGCTACTCTCTCTTATAAATGAAGGTCAAATAGATAGCGGTAGTGCTGAGAAGCATTACGACCTTGCGGAATCAGGAGGGTTCGAAAACATAGCCAAACTTGAACCATCCCGCCTACGGGACTACGTAGCGGAGAGGCTGCCCTCCTTGTCCAAGCACGATATAGAGAGTTTAGCCTCTGCTATACACAACTACTACAAGGAGAGGTTCACCAAGAGAAAGACCCCCAAGTACGGGCATCTGAACAAGGGCTTCGACGACTATCAGGTTCAGGCTTTCTTCAGCGTGATAGACAAGCCAAAATACAGGCTTCTTTTCTCGTACATGGCTACGCTCGGCTTCAGGATAGGCGAGGTCATAAAGCTAAACATAGCAGGCATAGACTTCAAGACAAGAGAGCTCAAGCTAAGGAGCGAGAAATCAAGGCGTTTGGATTCGCTCATAATCCCAGCACAGCTGTTCAAGGAGACGATAGACTACATAAGGCTCAATCAGGAGGCAATAGGCAAGGCAGGGGGCTATCTCTTCTGTAGGGATGATAAGGCTTGGAGCTCACGGGAAGAGCCCTACGTTGAGCAGAACTACGTCAGGAAGGTGTTTAGGGAATACGTGCAGTTAGCCAACTTAGACGAGACATACGACATTAGCGAGGAAAAAGACCCAAGCAGAAAGAGAAGGAAGCTACATCTACTAACAACGCATAGCCTAAGGCACTACGCAATAACGAGGTTCGCAAGGGAAACCAACGGCAACGTGGTCTTAGCCAGCAAGTTCGCAAGGCACAGCGATCCATCGACTACGATGCGCTATATTCACACTGACAAGCGTGAGCTTTACAACGCTATTGACGAGATTAACACAGGAGATATTGAGATTATGAAAAGGAAGCTGCTGAAGTAAGGCTTTTAAAGGTTGGATGAGGAGCTAAAAATACGTTTAAAGGTGA
>DAHXLV010000030.1 GCA_027365815.1 Microcaldota archaeon | reverse complement strand
GGACAAAAGCTATGACGTTTTAAAACCCAAAATTATGAAGTATCTAAAGCGTTGGTTAAATAACCTGCTGTGAATTGGCCTTCTGGACTGAGTAGGAAGGCGATTATTTCAGATTCTATAGAATTTGGAGATTTCTTTACATTCTTAATCTCAATACTATCTATTTTCTTGTCATCTACGAGTTTATAAAAATAGTAAGTTATCCAACCTACTGCCCAAATATTAGCATTCTTTATTTTGATATTGATGACCAACTTTTTCATATCTTCTATTTCGGATTTAGACATGTACTAATAAAACTACAAAAAGGTTAATAAAACTACAGAAATGTAATTAAACTACAACGCCAGCCTGCACAAAACCTTTAAATATGTGGGAGTGCCCAAACTTATTAACGCGAGGAATCGTGGTGTAGATGCAAGGACAAGCGCTGCAGATGTACTTTTCCTATGTTATAGGCAGCGCAAGCTCAGCTAAGTGGACCTGCATTAATAATACACCGATGTTCCATCTGGACGCGTAAAACATCTTAAAAAACAATCAGGTGTTTTCGATGGTCCAAATGGAAGCTACTACTAGGTTAGACTTTGGCTTGATGCTCACGAGGCGTGAGCAGCTCGTCATGCTCGAGATAGGCCTTGACAGCATAGCGAGCGCTTCGAGCTTCGTTGAATACATCGAGGATTCATACAGGATATCGAAGAGCTCGGTGTGGTACACGCTCAAGAGGCTGAAGGAGAGGAATCTCATCGACTTTGCGACAAAGGACGAGCCTGGGAAGAGCCTGCTGCTTACAAGGAATGGCAGGGAATGCCTCCATGTTGTCGAGCGCAGCAGGAGCGACATACTTAGGTATTTCACTGGCGCGGTGATGAGCGAGGCGGTGGGGTTGCAGGGGGTTGGCTACTACCGTAGGTAGCTGCAGAATTGGGCCGGGCCTCCCGGCCCTTTTATTTTATTGCGCCCTCAGCCCTGAGCATGCTCCTTTTCTTCTTTGTGCCGCCTGGCGCAGAATAATTGCCGAGCGTGCCGTCGCTCTTTACCACCCTGTGGCAGGGTATCTGAGGCGCCAGGGGGTTGTTCTTCAGCGCGGTGCCGACTGCCCGGTATGCCTTCGGCTTGCCTATCATCTTCGCCAATTCCTTGTATGTGACGACTTCCCCTTTTGGTATACGCATGGTGGCTAGCAGCACCTTTATCTGAAATTCGCTCATTCCCTTATTCTTCATGATCGACAATGCCCTGTCCCTGGTCAGCGCCATGGTAAACCCTGGCAATAAAGGATTATTAACCTTATTGATATCTAGTATTGTGGTTGATTGACGGGAAAAGCGGGCAGCGGCGCAAGCAGCATGAAGAACCTTAAGGTATGGCTTGACGGCAAGATGATGGGATACGCTGACGCGAAGGTGCCGATACTGACGCACTCTCTGCAGTACGGAAGCGGGATCTTCGAGGGCATGCGCGCATACCCGGCCAAGAAAGGAACCGCGGTATTCAGGCTTGACGACCACATAAAGAGGTTCCAAAGGAGCACAAAAATATACTCGATGAGCCTGAACTACAGCGCTAAGGAGCTGGGGAAAGCTGTCTTGCAGGTGGTAAGGGCAAACAAACTCTCCTCGTGCTACATACGCCCGTTCGTGTTCTACAAAACAGACAGCATAGGGGTCGGCGCGTGGAACGCCCCGACAAGCACGTTCATAGCTGCGCTGCCCTTCGGCGCGTATTACGGCGAAGGCAAGGAGAAGGGCATACGCTGCAAGATATCCTCATGGCGCAGGATAAATTCCAGCATACTGCCGGTTGAGGCGAAGGCCTCCGGCAACTACATAAACTCCATAATATCTAACAACGAGGCGAGGGCCTCTGGTTTCGACGAGACGATACTGCTTTCTGTAGAAGGCTATGTGGCTGAGGGTGCTGCGGAGAATATATTCATAGTGAAGTACGGCCACCTTATCACTCCGGGCGCAAGCGCGGACATACTGATGGGGGTGACGCGCGACTCGCTAATAAAGATCGCTGAAAGCCTCGGCCTCATAGTTGAGGAGAGGGAGGTTCACAAGGAGGAGCTTTACTCCGCTGACGAAGTATTCTTCTGCGGCACTGCAGCCGAGGTGACGCCCGTTGTCAACATAGACGGGATAAGCATAGGCAACGGAAAGCCAGGCCCGATAACTAAGCTGCTCTCGCAGAAGTACACAGAGGCCGTAACAGGGCAGAACAGCGAGTTCGGCGACTGGCTTACCTACGTGTGAGTCTATGGATGCAGCTGCCGCCGGCGCGCAGAACAGGTTCGGCATCTCCTTGACCGAGAAGGACATAACCCGCATCCTGAAAAGGTATGATGTAGGAAGCTTTTCCGGTATAGACAGGGTGATGGACAGAAAGCAGGCCAGGGCGCCACTCTCCTACGTGATCTCGACAGGCACCGGCAGGTATTACCTGAAGCAGTACAGGAAGAGGGGGTTCACCGAGAAGGCGCTGCTGCTTGTGGAGTTCCTCAGGGGGAAAGGCTATCCGTGCGTCGAGATAATCAGGAGCAATGACGGCGAGCTAGACGTGGTATCGAAAGGGAAGCGATTCTCCCTATTCAGGCTGCTGGAAGGGCACACGATAAACAGGCTCACCTACAGAAACGCCTACCAGCTCGGCAAGTACCTTGGCAGGCTGCACGTGACCGCCATCAACTTCAAGATGGAGAAGGCTTACGTGACCTACAATTATTTCAGGGGGCTCTTCCTGAAGAACTGCAGAAAGAGGATGCCTGCACGGGTCAGGAAGGGCATGGAGTTCATGAGGGAGAACCTCGATGCGATGAGGTTCCCGGAGCGCCTTCCGAAATCTATATGCCACGAGGAGTTCACGAACGAGCACGTACTCTTCAGGAATGGCAAGGTGGTCGGAGTGATAGACTGGGACATAGCAGGCCCGAACCATATGTTCTACGACCTGGGTTCATCCATGTACAGCGCGTTCTACTACGACAAAGGATTCCACCTCAGCTTCAGCGCCCTCAAGGGCATAATTGCCGGATATTCCTCTGAGAGAAAGCTTACGGACTGGGAGAGAGGCCACCTGTATGAGGCGCTGCTCTTCGGAGTCTTCAAGAACTCGATGTGGCACATCAACTGCAGGGAAGTGGATTGGAACGCAGGCGACATTAGGATACTGGCAGAGATGGCGAAATACAAGAAGGGTGATTTCTCCATTTTAGAGCAGCTTTAGCTTCCCCGTGAACTGGTCTATATCCGGGCTGTTCCAGGGGCCGACACCCAACGCCGTGGTTGTGCCAGGGGGCAGCTGCGTCAGGCCGGCATCCTCGACAAGCGCGCAAGGTATCTTCTTGTACCTGAATGCGGCGAAAAGCTTCCTCAGCGATTCCTCGTCGTCCACCTTTAGTACTATCTTCTTCTGCCCCGACTGCAGCCATTCGTTAGCTATGGCCTTGTCCGACTTCTGCGCATCCAGGAAGCTGAGCATGACAGCGTGGCCTATCTGTGCGCCGAGCTTGCCCTTGCCCATGTCAAGGTCAGCCCTGACTATTATCACCTGCTTTATTCCGTCGCTGCTGGGTGGCATAGCTCTCTTTCGGAAATGGGATTTTTATGCCTATTTGTAGCGGCTTATAGATTCGCCTTCCACGTGGTAAAAATGCGCCCTTCCCGGATCAAGGTGTTTTGACAGGTACCTCAGGTTCTCCTTTTTATCGTCGTATATATCCATTTGGCCGTAGCCTTTCGCGAGCACCTTTATTTTCCTCAGTTTCCACTCCTCGTCCGGTATCAGTACGTTCCTGCGATGATAGCGCTCGTCATACTTCATGCCAGCGCGTTCAAGCAGCGAAGCTGTCTGGTCGCCTTTGCGTATTTTCCTTGCGCTGAGTATTATGACCTTGCGGCTCCGACCCAAGCGCCTTATCTTTCTTATGAGAGCGTTGTTCGGCTTCAGCATATGGGCGTACTTCGAATTGGCCAGGGCCAATATATTTCCCTTCTGAACATTGGGCAGCTTCCTTATCTGGGCCCTGGTGAGCTTCTTTTTGAACAGTTCTTTTGACGCTATCCCGTCTGCCGCATCGGCAAAAAATAGGGTGTTGTCGAAATCCAGCACTATGAGTTTCCTTCCGCGCATCAGTTATCAATCCCGAGTTCCTTCCAATTGAGCCATCCGTTCATCTCGGCCTGCTCGTTATGGCCAGGATAGCCATCCTCGCGCCTCTTCGGCTTTGTGTTTGTTAGGGTGATGTTCTCAAACCTCAAAGGCAGGCTTGAGGCTGACCTTTTCGACCCGTGTATCAGGACCGCCCTGTACTCCATTCCTAGGTTGTACGCCAGCAGCGTCCTGTGCGTACCATCGACCACAGTAGGTATGGTTTCTCTACCTGCAAGCAGGCGCTCCGCATCGGCGAGCAGTGCCGCCAGGCTCATCCTTGGATGTCCGTTGTGAACATCCAGATCTAGGGATTCTCCTGCCGCTATCCTTTTACGCACCACATCAAGCACCGTCTCAAATTTCCCGGCAGGTATTATCTCGACTATAGGAGGGACGTAAAGGGCTGTGAATGTGTTTCCATCAACATGGTACTGGAATACTGCAGGCGGCAGCCTGGGCAGGCTATACGGAGTTCTCCCTCTCAGCAATGTGTCTTCCAGTCCAACAAGGCTCTGCATCTTGTCAACTTGCGCGAATGCCTGGTGTGAAAAAGCATAATCGTGCGCTACCGCCGTTACCCGTATGTCTGCGTCTTCGTATGCAATGACATTCCTCTTTGATTTTGCTCCTCTGAGGATGGCAATAAGGCTCGTATCGCCCAGCAGCGCCATTTCAAGCTGCCCTTGGGAAGCACCGTCCCTCCGCATGCTCTCTATGTCTTTCACTGACACGAACGCAGTTGTGGTGCTGGCCAACCCCCGCAGGTAGCTGTTATAATCAACCCTGTTCAGGAATAACTGCGGATCCAAGGATATCCTAAAGCCCATACAAACCCCCGCACGGTGCGCTATGTAAACTCTTTCTAACAGATATAATTACTTTTGTTTTCTTGCTTAGCTGCGGGCCTCTCTGCGCGGCTTATACAAACCATATTACGTTTATCGACGTTAAGCCCTTTTTATTTAAAAATATGTATTTGGAACGCTTGTCCATGCTTAGAGGAAAATCCAAAACAAGGGAAAAGATCACTGATGCCGAGATAAACGAGACCGTGGTCGAGGGCATGCGGGAGCGCAGGGGTATACGCCCTGCCATAAGAAGACAGAGCGCGGAAACGCTTCGCCTAGAAAGGAGAGAAACTGTGCAGCTGCGGCAGGTGCCAAAGCTTAAAGCCCAGTTTAGCGCGGACACGTTCGTGTACAAAAAGCCACCTGCCAACGCGGCGCTTTACTAAGGCCTACGGAGGCATAAGCTTAACCGATGCCTAAGCTTTACAGATCACCCAGGAGGGAGCGGGCTGAAGGACGCGAAGTCACCGCCATTTCAGTGAATGCCTATTGCTTTTCACTTGTTCCTCTTCACAGTATGGCCTATGGCTGACCTAGCTAGCTCCTTTGTATGAGACTCTAGTATGTCTTTTGTTTCAAGTTCGAATTGCCTTGCAGCTTCATCAATAAGTTTCTGTGCCTCATGCTTCACAAAGTCTATCGAACCAAGCTCGTTGAACTTATCTAATACAAAGTGTACATCCTCTTCAGTCTTCTGCTCGCGCTTCTTCCAGTATATCTCCTTCAGCCTCTGGAGATCTGCTGCTGATGCATTCTCAACCGCGTGG
>DAHXLV010000014.1 GCA_027365815.1 Microcaldota archaeon | reverse complement strand
GCACTATCCTGTGCTGGTGCTCAGCAACGAGATATCGCCGACAAACAACAATTTCCAGAATGTGTGGCTGATAAACTACACGAACACCCGCGCACCGTATTCCGAATATGTTGTGCTGAATTCCACAGGCACGATAATCTTCAACTACACGCTTTCGCGCTGAGATTTTCATTTACTTTAATATAATAAGATATATCTTGATATAATATATTTTATCAAAATAAACAAAATTTCTGCCCTTTCAAGCTTGGGAAGCGCGGGTGTTCGTGTAGTTTATCAGCCACACATCCTGGAAATTGTTGTTTGTCTGCGATATCTCGTTGCTGAGCACCAGCACAGGATAGTGCCTCGCGTAGACATCCGCGCTGTTGTAGCCGTATGTGTTAACATAGACCACCAGGGCGGGAAACGAGGAGTTGAAAGATTTCGCTATCGCAATCTCAGGGGAGGTTATCAGGTATGTGTAGTAAGGGAGGGAGCTGCTCGACAGCCCGTATACGACGCAATGCTGGGTGTAGAGGTTTGCTGGCGTTAGCACGAAGTTGAACGCAGGGTAGTTTATCTCCTCCAGGTACATCGTAGGGCACGGCCTTGTTGCGTTGAAGACAAGGCTGACCACCATGTTCCAGCTGTTTTGTGACTGGGGTGAGGCGCTGACATTGATTATATTTATGCTGGCATTCGGGTACGCCAGGCTCAGGTCGCGCTGGACGTCCTGCTGCGCCTGCGCGGCGGTTAGCGGGGCGGTGTTGGCTACGGCATACCTGAAGATGAGCGCGCCTGCGAATATCGCGATAAGCACTAGCGCAACAATCCCGACTTTAACTAGGAGGTCCATGCTAGTTGGACTCAGATTAAGAATATATACCTATCTGGAGTGTCCTGTCTCCGAGAGGTATAGCAGCAATGCCTTGTTCAGCAGCAGCTTGTTGGCCGACTGCTCCCATGCGATGCTCTTCGGGCCGTCAAGTATGTCCCCGGTTATCTCCTCCCCCCTGTGGGCGGGCAGGCAGTGCATCGCCAGCGCGGTCTTGTCCGCGTACGACATAGTCTTGGCATTGAGCTGGTATGGCGCGAACATCTTCCTCCTGTATTCTGTCTGCGCCTCCTGGCCCATGCTCACATATGTGTCTGTATAGACTATATCGGCGTCCTCTAGGCCAGATTCTGCAGAAGAATCGGTGTATACCTTGCTGTATTCCCTGGCGCGGTTGTAGTAGGTGCTGTTTGGAGGGTACTCCTGCGGGCCTACGAGGGCTATCTCGGCGCCGAGCTTCGCGGCGGTTATCATTAGCGAGTTGGCGGTGTTGGCGGCTATGTCGCCAAGGAAAGCTATCTTTGCGTTGTTTATCCTGCCGACATGCTGCATTATGGTATATACGTCAGCGAGCGCCTGCGTCGGGTGCTCCAGGTCGGTAAGTGCGTTTATGACTGGTATTGTTGAGCTTTCGCTGAGCTCCACCAGCTGCGACTGGTCGAACATCCTAGCAGCTATGAAATCGCAGTAGCTGCTTATCACCTTGGCCGTGTCAGACAGCGTTTCGCCCCTCGACATCTGCATGGCCTGCTTGTCGAGGTATATCGCGTGCCCTCCGAGCTGCGTCATCGCAACTTCGAACGATATCCTTGTGCGGGTGGATGGCTTCTCGAAAAGAAGGGCGAGCACTGCATGCTCTTTTATCGTTATCTCGACCTTGTTGCTCTTTAGGTCGTCCGCTATCCTGAATATCTTCATTATCTGCTCCCTTGACAGGTCGTCAGAGCTTATAAAGTTCATTCAACCCCCGAATATCGCGCCTATACCGGCATTTCCCATATTGTGCTCTTCGTCGATTATGGATATGAATTTTTGCTCCTCCCCATTGGGCGCCCTCCTTATGCTCTTGAAGCTCTTCTTCAGCTTCTCGTCTGCCCCCTTGAGGAAGTCCTCGTTCGCGTTTATGTATAGGTAGGACTTGTCCTTCGACAGGCCCAGCGAAGCGCCGTCGCGCAGGCTGAATTCCTGCCTTGAGAATATTATATTTGCCTGCTTGTCATCATGCAGCTTCTTGAGCGCCTCGTCGTCCAGGCTTTTGTCCAGATATGGGTCGTATTCTAGGAACTTCTTCAGCTCTGCGGCCTCGGAAGCATCGCATTCGTATACAACTGCTGGCATGATCAAGCCCCCAGAAGGAGCGCATTGACGGCGCCCTCCCTCCCGGGCCGATTCGTGACCTGGGCGCGGCCAAGCTCGGTGTTTATTATGGTACCCTTCGTGATTATGTTCTGCCTGGCGAAGTTCCTGTTGTCCTTCGACTCAAGAACTCCCTTTATCTTTACCTTCTTGTAGCCCTGCTTGGTGAGCAGGTTAACATAGCCTGCACTCTTGAGCACCATTGTGGTGGCGCCTCCGCGCCTCCTGTGCTCCCTGAAGGCGTTCTCCTCAGACATCTTTGTAGCAGAGAAGTAGCTGCCGATCTCAGCCTTTCGCTTGTCCCTGAACTTGATCCTCCTCTTGCCGTTACCTGCGGCTTTCGTATGCGACCTTGAATGAAGCTGTACTCCAAACTGGCTCATTTTATCACTTAAAAACAGACGTTATGGTATGGGGGTTAAGCTATTTATAGATATTCCCAGGTGCATTTGCTCAGAGATATCAGGAATACTCCATCTTGGCTCTGCGCAATATACCAATGGTTTCGAAATCTGGGTCGACTATGCGGACCTCATCCTCGCAATTATTCGTTATCGTGCATCTCAAGAAGAATTCCGGTCCTTTATCCTTTGTTGAATCGGCTTTCTCCAAAGGCAGGACAATCGTGCACCTGCCCCCGTTCGCACGCAGTGCGTATTCTATATGGCTGTGCAGGCGTGGCAGCATTACCTGCTGGTTGAACGCGTGTTCGTGCGCGATGCTTTCTCTGTCCATCCCGTGATGCTCCCTTATAGATGAGAACGGCTCGGTGAATATGTATATGCTGCGCACCGGCACCCTGTAAGGGTATGCAGCCCTGTCTATCGACAGCCTCAGAAACTTTTTGCTGTAACCAGATGAGATGGACGACATAATTTCAGCGTCATTTATCGCCACCTTTGTGTCGCCTATGTACGCGCGGCCATCGTAAGTCTGCTCTGCTAGCGCGGCGGCCAGTTCCGCGGGGTGTTCCTTGCTGTACTTGGAATGCTCGTGCGGTATGCGCATCTCTATCGAATTGGATGGGCTTCCCAGATATTTATTTATTGCTATGCCTGGCGCGCTGCGGAGATGCCTTTAAGGAGGGGCAAAAGATATTTATATCTCAGCAGGCGATTTGATAACCGCACGGATGCGATTTTGATGGCGACAATTGATGAGTTTTCAAATCTAGACATAAGAATCGGCGAGGTCATAGAGGTGGTAGAGCTCAACTCTAGGAAGCCTATGTATGGCCTCAAAGTGGACCTTGGTGAGCTCGGCGTGAAGAGCATAGCTGCTGGGATAAGGGACGGTTACACCAAGGAGGAGCTGCTCCATAGGAAGATAGTGGTTGTAGCCAACCTAGAGCCGAAGAAGATTGGAGATTTCGTGTCTGAGGGCATGCTGCTTGCCGCAGAGGATGGCGGCGCGCTTTCGATACTGCAGCCAGATAAGGATATTAAAAAAGGCACAAAGGTAAGATGATGACTGAAAAAAAAGCGGCTTCCGATAACAGCGTACAGGAGCGAGGGGTAACCGCAAAGGGCGTGGAGGCCTGGGTAATCGAAGGCAACCGCAGGTTCCGCTCAGACCCTGGCAACATCGCAAGGATAGAGATGACAAAATCTGGGCAGCACCCTAAGAGGGCAGTGGCGGGGTGCGGGGATTCCAGGGTCGCGGCGAACAACACGAACAGCGCCTCGATAGGAGACCAGTTCAACACGCAGGCGATAGCGGCGATGCTTGACAACGCAGGGATAGCTGCCCTCATGTACCCTGTGCTCCATTTGGGCACCAGGGTTGTCGACATAGAAGTGCACACTGGATGCGGCGGCATAGCGGCTGCGATACAGTTTATCAAGACAGGCAAGCTTCCAGATGCTGAGAAGGATTCAATACTCAATCAGGAAGTGCGCAGGATAGCCAGCGTGCTGTCGGCAACCCCGAGCGCATTGGACGACCCGACTGCAGCATCCATACTTGTAGGTTCTGAAGTTGCAAAAAGATTTGCCGGATGCAGCAGCGAGATACGGGAGATGGCGAAAAGCGGCGAGCTTGGCATAAACGTGTGGCTATATGACATAAAAACTGGGGAGAAGCACGTGGTTGGGCGCGTCGCGTATGACGGGCGGAGCGACTCGTTCGTTGTCGTGCGCGTGTAAGGCCCACAGCATCTCCGGCAACCGAGCGTCCGTCAGGGCATTTTCCTGAAAAGATGCTCTCCCTTCACTACCTTCCCGTTGAACGGCCTGAAAACGCAATCCCCAAGGTTCCCTGGCTCGGCCCCGATCTGTGCGTTTATCTTTTCTGAGCTGCCAGGCATGAATGGGCTCACCAATATTGATATTATACGGACCGCCTCAAGCAGGTTGTAAAGCACGTTGCCGAGTTCCGCGCCCTTTAGCTTCCATGGCTCCTTGTCGTTCACGTATTTGTTGGCGATCTTTATGTACGAGAAGATCGCTTCTAGGGCGCCGTGCGTGTCAAGCCTTTCCATCAGCTCGTCGACCAGTTTGACGTTCAGGCAGGCGTCCAGCTCAGGCTTCCCCTCAATCTTGCCGTCGAAACCGGCAGCTATCGTGACCGTCCTGTTGAGCAGGTTGCCTAGCTCAGCAACAAGCTCGTTGTTCAGCCTGGTCTTCAGGCCGTCCTCTGAGAAATCCCCATCTTCGCCAAGCGGCATAGTCTTCAGCAGAGTATATCTGAACGCGTCTAGCGAGTACTTCTCCGCCATCAGCACCGGGTCTATCACATTGCCGAAACTTTTTCGCATCTGCCTGCCGCTTGAAGTCCACCACCCATGGGCGAATACCTTCTTCGGCGGCTCGATCCCTGCTGAGAGCAGGAGCGCAGGCCATATTACAGAATGGAACCAGTTTATCTCCTTTCCTACCAGGTGCACATCGGCAGGCCAAAACTCCTTGAACTTCTGGCCCTCAGGCCAGCCCAGCGCGCTTATGTAGTTGAAAAGAGCATCGACCCACACATACAGTGTGTGCTTCTTGTCCAGCGGGAACGTAACCCCCCATTTTATCGTGGTGCGGGTTATGCTTATGTCCTTGAGGCCGTCCTTCACCCTGTTCAGTATCTCCTTCGCCCTGGCCTTCGGAGAGAGGAAGTCCTTGTTGTCATTATAGAGCTTGAGCAGCCTGTCCTGATACTTGCTGAGCTTGAAGAAGTAGCTCTCCTCCTTGAGCAGCTTGACGTCACGCCCGCACTCGGGGCACTTTCCATCCTTGAGCTGCAGTTCTGTCCAAAAGGTTTCATCAGGGATACAGTACCAGCCCTCATAGAACCCTTTGTATATGTCGCCGTTCGCGTATATCTTCTCTATCGCCTTCGCCACGGTCTCCTCATGGGCAGGGTCGCTTGTCCTTATGAAGCCGTCATATGATATGTTGAGCGCTTCCCAGACCCTCTTGTATTCGCTGACGATGCCATCGACGAATTCCTTCGGGCTCTTCCCCGCTTTTTCCGCCGCGATCTCGGCCTTCTCGCCGTGCTCGTCGGTGCCTGTCAGGAAGAAGGTGGCGTCGCCCTTGAGCCTGTGCCACCTGGCCAACACGTCTGCGGCCACGGTCGTGTAAGCATGGCCGACGTGAGGCTTGTCATTGACATAATATATCGGCGTAGTTATGTAAAATTTTGGCAGCGCTATCACCCCAGGGTATTATGCCACTAAAAGCTTTTGATTGCACATAATATAAATAGCACTGTCTTCATATCTGCTACATTTCTGGGAACTAATATTAATTTGCCATGCGAAATGTCGCTGGCAATTTCGGGGGTAAAATGGTTGACGCGGCGCTTGAGGGCATCAAGGCGAGATTTGACGATTTCTTCGACAGGTACTGCTCCGGCTCCATAAATGACCTTATAGTCTCGTTCCCCGATAAGAGGAGCCTTGCGGTAGACTTCAAGGACGTCATAAAGTTCGACCCGGAACTTGCTGAAAGCCTGGTAGAGCAGCCTGACCCGATAATAGAGGCGGCGACAGAGTCGCTCAGGAAGAAGATGAGCGAGGTAAAGTTCGATAGCAACGATGTCCATGTCAGGTTCTTCGGCCTTAACGTAAACACCCCGCTTGTCCAGGACGTCGGATCCGCGTACATAAGCAGGATGATACTCCTGGACGGGCTGATTGTAAAAAGGTCGGAGATAAACCCGAAGGTGCAGGTGGGTTCATACAAGTGCACATTCTGCGGCGCCACGTACAAAATCAGGGCTGGCAGGGACGAGATGCCGGATATGTGCCTCTCGTGCAAAAGGCGCTCGCTGAAGCAGGTTGCCGAGGAATCGCAGTTCATAAACCTTCAGAAGATTGCTGTGCAGGACCCTCTGGAGAAGCTGAAGGGCAGCTCTCCGACGTGGCAGCTGGAGGTCTGGATAGAAGATGACCTAGTCAACACGGTCATACCTGGAGACAGGATAGAGCTAACCGGCATACTCAGGATAAGGCCGCGGAGGAACCAGCGCGGCAAGCTTGACAAGGATATCTATACGATGTTCCTGGACACGGTATCGATCGTGCCGAAGCAGAAGGAGTTCGCCGAGCTGCAGATAAGCGCGGAGGAGGAGCGGGTAATAAAGGAGCTTGGCAAGGACCCACACATATTCGAGAAGATAGCGAAGTCGATCGCGCCGTCCATATTCGGCTACAACGAGATAAAGCAGGGCGCCGCGCTGCAGCTCTTCGGAGGCACGCCAGGTAAGACGCTCATAGACGGCGGAATGATAAGGAGCGATATGCACATCCTGCTCATAGGAGACCCGGGAAGCGCTAAGACCAGGATACTCCAGTCCGTTTCAAGGCTGGTTCCGAAAGGTATATACGTGAGTGGGAAATCGGTCACCGGCGGCGGAATGACGGCGGTGGCGGAGCGCGACGACTTTTCGGAGGGAGGATGGACGCTCAAGGCCGGCGCACTTGTGCTGGGCAGCGGCGGCGTCGTCGCAATCGATGAGTTCGACAAGATAACCGATGACGACAAGGCAGCGATGCACGAGGCGCTGGAATCACAGACGATAAGCGTGGCGAAGGCCGGGATAATCGCGACGTTCAATGCCAGGACTGCGGTGCTCGCCGCCGCTAACCCGAAATACGGGAGGTTCGACCAGAACGTCTACCCCGCGGAGCAGTTCAACATACCACCGACGCTGCTTTCCAGGTTCGACCTGATATTCCCGATAAAGGACATAATGGACGAGGAGCTGGACAAAAACATCGCGAAACACATACTGATGCAGCACGAGGCCGCCGGGGCCAAGATATCCGACATACAGGATTACGAGCAGGTGGAGAAACCGCCGATAGACAGCGAGATACTGAGGAAGTATATCGCGTATGCGAGGAAGAACATAATGCCAAGGATATCGAAGGAGGCCGGCGCAAGGATACAGGACTATTACCTGGACCTGAGGAAGATAGGCTCCAAGCAGGGAGCAACGCCGATAACCCCGAGGCAGATAGAGGGACTGATAAGGATGGCCGAGGCCAGTGCGAAGGCAAGGCTGTCGAACATAGTTGAAGTGCCGGATGCTGAGAACGCGATAGCGCTAAACGAATTCATGCTCAAGACGCTGGCTGTAGACAGGGGAGGCCGGCGAGACATAGACACCCTGGTCACCGGGATGCCGCGCGAGAAGGTGGTGAAGATAAACACCATACTAGGCATAATAAAGAGGCTTGAGGCCGACGAGGGCAGCGCTAAGATGCAGAGGCTCATGGAGGAGGCCGAGAAGGCCAGCATAGATGCAGCCGAAGTGAACAGGTACATAGTCGAGCTCGAAAGGAACGGCGACATATTCAGGCCGCGCGCTGGGGTCGTAAAGACGATAAGCCACGAAAACGATTGAGGTGGATGGTGCTTGCCTTTGAGAGTTGTGGAGACCAGGCAGGTGCTCCAGATATTAGTCATCTTCATGATAGTGCAGTTCTTCGGGCTCCTCCTTGCTGCATTGGTCTATTCCGGCACCACATACCAGCAGGTAAGCGGCGCGGAGCTGCTCACTTCGGCGAGCAGCGCACTTTTCTACATAGCCTACATAATAATTTTCTCTGCCGTGCTCGTACTCATAATGAAGTTCTATAACGGAGACAAGTTCTTCCTGATACTTGAAGGGGTGGCCATATTCATCTCCTCCTTCTTCGTCTTTATGGTGCTGTCAGGGCTTGTAAACAATGTCGTACTTTTCACGGCATACGGCAGCGCGATAACCACGAACTTTATAGTAGGCGTAATCGCTGCGCTGGTTTTGATAGTTCTGAAGAACAAGTTCCCAGTCCTAAGGAATACGGCAACGATAATAGCAAGCGCAGGCATAGGCCTGGTGCTTGGCATAAGTTTCAGCTTCCTGGTAGCGCTTGTCTTCATGATGATCATGGCGGTGTACGACTTCATAGCAGTCTTCATCACCAAGCACATGGTGACTATGGCCAAGGCGATGTCGTCAAGGAACCTTGCCTTCCTGGTCGGAGTGAACGAGGTGGAAGCGGTGCCGAAAGGCAGCTTCACGAAGAGCCAGGTGCTGGAATTCCAGAGGGATATGAAGGGGGTCAGGCTCAACCAGACGCTGGCGAACCTGTACAGGCAGGGGCTTCTTCCGATAGCGGCGCGGATGGAGCTAGGGGCAGGCGACCTGATCATACCGCTCATGGTGGCTATAGCCGCATACAAGGTATTCCTGAGCTTCACGCTAAGTTTCTTCATAATATTCGGAGCTGTTGCAGGGCTGCTGCTGACGGCGCAGATACTCAAGAGCTACAAGAGGCCGCTGCCAGCGATACCACCTTTGCTTTTCGGCGTCGCTGCCGGAATGCTCGCGTATGCGCTAATATTTGGCGTGGTCCCGCTGTAATCCGAAATAAAAGAGCGGGTTTTTATAAGTTAATCTTTGATTATCTGTAGGTATTCTATGGCAAGGGATATTTTGCTCTACTTAGTACCAGCGCTTTTCATTTTGGCGCTGTTCACGCATGCGGCAAACGCGCAGCCTGCGGCGGTCATGGCCGCCCCTGCGACCTCGCCGCTCATAGTCGGCAGCGCGTCGCTCATGGCACCTGCAGTGCTGGACAACAACACCGGGGCTCTCACAAACATATCAGTGACGGTTACAAAGGGGACAGGATACGTCACCATACTTGGGCCGAGCAACGTTGCGGCTGACACCAACGCATCTGCGCTTGACGCGGCGATGGCTGCGGCGCATTACATGCACCTCAACTACACGAACTACAATTTCATCTATACTATAGCGGACTACAACCAGAGCGTCTCTGGCCCGAGTGCGGGCGCGACGATGACTGTACTCGACATATCGGCGCTCTCAGGTAAAAAGCTCGCGCCGAACTTCATAATGACAGGGACGATCGAGAACGGCAGCATAGGCCCGGTTGGTGGCGTCTATGACAAATCGGCTGCGGCAGCGGCTGCGCATATGAAGTTTATACTTGTACCCGCAGTTCAGCAGGGCAGCGCCGAAGCTGAGCTCTATTACCTTATACAGAACAGGTTTGGTATAAAGCTAATACAGGTGGCGAACATAAGCGAGGCTGCCGGGTATGCCTTCGGAACAGTGCCAATGTCAACCAGCGCTGGAAGCACATTCAGCTTTTATACGGATTACCATGCACAGCTGATCCCAGCTGCGAACGTTTCATGCAGCAACAGCTGCGAATCGGCGCCTTTTAGCGGACTGACAAACTTCACAATCAACATGACTGCAGCGCAAATCTCAAGCGTCAGCGGATTCCAGAACGCTACTGCGCAGATGCGCAGCGAGCTCAACCAGAGCGCCGCTGTCGCCTCTTTAGGCTACCTTTACGCGGCGTCTGACATAAGCTTCCTGAATTACATAAACGCCTATTATTTCGCGCACAGCAACGCAACGATAGCTAGCGGTATTAGGACCGCTCAGAACGTGAGCGACTACTGCTCTGGCATAAACGCCTCTGCGCTGACCAAGCAGAATTACGAGTGGGTGATTGCCGGGGACCTAAGGCTTGCCTGGGGCACGTACACCGCAGACGGAGCGGTGGCCGTATACAACAGCTCCGGCGAGCTCACTTCTGATGAGGTGCTTGCCACTGTGTACAGCGCAGGGCAGGCGAATGCATGGTGCACAGCCGCAAACTACATGTTCGACAGCGCAAGGAGCATAGGCGGAACTCCGGTAACAGTATCTGGCAGCCTGGCGAATGCGGCGAAGGGCAGGATAAACAGGGCCTCGGCGTACGGCAACAGCTTCTACCTCCAGACTGCCGAAGCGGCATACTCTAACGGCAACTACCCGCTGGCGATGCTCGATGCGGACTATGCCTATGCGCTTGGCCGTGCCGGCGTGTCAAGCGCGAACATGAGCACTGGCGCGCTTCTAAACGCATCGCAGGCGATTGCGGCCAACTCTACATACGGCATTTGGGCTACGCAGTTTTCGGCGGAGTCTAGATTCTACGCCCACCAGGCAGAAATCACAAACAGTCAGGCGGGGGCCCGCATCAACGCATCGCAGGCATACAGCTCCGCGCTGCTTGCCCAGCAGATCAGCAACGATACCAGAACCATATACGAGGCGCTTGTACCTGGCCAGGCCACCACAACCGTAAACCAGGTAGGGATGGCGCTGCACTTCAGCGCGCAGCAGCTCGCTATCTACATTATCCTTTTAATCGTGATCATAATACTGATAATCGACTTTGTGATACTGTCCATGCTGTCAAAGATTACGGCTGGCATGTCAAGAAGGAGGAGATAAAATGGTTCTACCAGGCAAAAACTGCATATCATGCGGAAGGCTCACAAACGAGTACACGGAGTTCAAGTGCCCACAGTGCGGAAAGAGCGTCATAATAAGGTGCTACCACTGCAGGGAGATATCCAACACATACAAATGCACAGAGTGCGGATTCGAGGGACCTTGATGTCGCGCGTTTCTGTCATATTCAAGATCTACCCCAACGAAGGGGCCCTGGAAGAGGCCACAAAAAGGATAAAGGACGCCCTGAAGCCTGTAGCCATACAGGCCGAGGAGGTCGCTTTCGGCATAAAAGTCATAAAGGCAAGGTTTGTATTCAACAACGAGGAAACCAACTCATCCGCGATAGAGGACCAGATAAGGAAAATAGAAGGTGTCAGCGAAATAGAGGTAGAGGAAGAGAGCCTGATGTGAGCTTTCTACGGTGCATCGTAGACAGCGTACACATATGCATTTTCTCCAAGGAGCATGCAGGCCACCTGGGGCGGCCGCCTCCTGAACGCTGCGATAATCTTTTATAGCAAAATGCACAAGTATGCTTGGTTTGATGATAAAGGAGATAGAGCTTCGCAACTGGAAGACGCACGGCCAGACAAAGCTCGTCTTCCAGAAAGGGGTCAATGTACTCATAGGCATCATGGGCGCGGGGAAGAGCTCGGTCATGGAGGCGATATCCTTTGCGCTTTTCGGCACATTCCCCGCTGTGAAACAGAGGAGGGTGAAGCTCGAGAACATGATAAAGAGCAGGCCGTCCAGGGAGGAAGAGGCTGAGGTGAAGCTGACCTTCCTTGCAGGCAATGACGAGTACACGGTTACAAGAAAAATAACCGCTTCTGGAGGGACGACGGCGCGGCTCGATAAGAACGGCGCGCATTTTCAGTCGCAGCCGATACGGGTAAACGAAGAGATAGCCGGCGTGCTCAAGGTGGACTACGATACTTTCGCCAGGGCGGTCTATTCGGAGCAGAACGGCCTGGATTACTTCCTGAGCATAGCCAAAGGAGACAGGAAGAAGCAGATCGACGGCATGCTCGGCCTTGACCAGTTCGCGGCGGCGGAAGAGAACTGCACCTCTCTGATAAACAGCATAAAATCGGCTACCGGCGGGGAGGAGAGCGTCCTCAGCGGCATGGACGTGGCTTCCCTGAACAGGCAGCTGGAGAAGGCCGTGTCAGAGAAGGATGCATCGGCAAAGGAGCTGGCAGCATTGAAGGAAAGGGAGGCTGCGGCCAAATCAGAGCTGAAGGAGATGGGCGATGCCATAGAGGAGGGGCGGAAGCGCTATAGGAAAAAGGAGGAACTGTCGAAAAGGGTAGCGGAGATTGAAGCAAAGGTGCAGCTTCTCAGCGGCGAGATAATGAAGGCTGAGGAGAAGGTGAGGGGTTCGGATGAAGCCTCGCTGAAGCGCAGGCTTGAAGAGTCGCTAGCCGAGGAGAAAAAACTGATTAAGGAGATTGACGACCTGGAGCTCGAGAACAGGAAACTGACGAAGATTGTTGCAGGCGAGGAAGCATCGCTCAAGAACAACGAGAGGATGGCTTCAGAGAAGAAAGCGCTGGAGGGGCAGGTAAGCGGAAAGGACAGTGACGCGCTGGCCAGGCGGCTCGGCGCCGCGAGGGGCGAGCTGGATGCAACGATAAACAAAATTGCGCTCAACAGGGGCAGGCTGTCGGACATAGAGGGCTCGATCAAGGAGCTTGAGCGCCACCTTGCGAAGTGCCCGGTATGCGAGAGGGAGCTGGGCCCTGAGCTGAGCGAAAGGCTGATATCGGCGAAACGCAAGGCTTTAGAGACGCTTAAGGTAGAGATTGCAGGCGATGAAGGGGACGCGGAGCGCGGGAGGGCATCGGTGAAAAAGGCGGAGGATGAGATCGCCGCCCTGTCGCTTGCGGTGAACAGGATGAAGGATTATGAGGGTGTTGAGAAGGCGATAGAGGCAGGCATGGCTAGGCTTTCGGCGGCCGCCGAAGCGCTGAAAAAGTCGAGCGTCCAGATTGAAAGGAAGAAGAGGGATCTCGAGCATGCCAGGGAAGAGGCGCAGGGATACAGGTCAGGGGCTGACCTCTACAAAAGGATCGCTGAGCATAAGGAGCAGGTGAGCGAGTACTCGAAACTTTCGGCGGAATCCAAGCGCGATGCGGAAGCGATAAAAATAACGCAGGGCGAGATCGATGCGCTACAGGGCAGTTTCGCGGAGAAAGGCGCCTCGCTTGCAAAAACCTCCGCGACCATCTCCGGCATAGAGAAGCAGGTGGGGAGCCTACAGGAGAACATAGAGTCGCTGGTTAAGCAGATAGACGGCATAAAGGAGATGCAGCAGCGGCTGGAGAGGCGCAGGGCGCTTGCAAAAAACCTCAGCCTTTTCAAGTCTTCGCTCATTGAGACAGAATCATTCCTGAGGGGCAGGCTCACGCAGTCGATAAACAGCCTGATGCAGGGCGTATGGCCGGAGCTTTATCCCTATTCTGATTACACAAACCTGAGGCTGAGCGCGAAATCAGATGACTATGCGCTCGAGGCTGGCATGCAGAGCGGGCCTGGCGAGGAATGGGTGCAGATCGATGCCGTAGCGAGCGGCGGGGAGCGCAGCATGGCATGCCTTGCGATGAGGATTGCGTTATCGATGGTGGTGGTGCCGAACCTTAGGTGGCTGATACTCGACGAACCCACGCACAACATAGACTCGACAGGTATATCGAAACTGATAAACGTGCTTGGGGATACGCTGCCGAAAGTGGTGGAGCAGGTCTTCATCATAACCCACGACGATGACCTGAAGCAGATAGCATCCGCCAAGGTATACCAGCTGGACAGGGACAAGGGCCAGGGAGGCCCTACTTCGGTTTCAGAGCTATAGGCTTCCGAGCCCAAGGTCGTCCTTCGCTTCGCTGCTGCCGCCCATTATCGAGTCGCTCTTTACGCCTGTGAAAATTGCAATCGCCTCGACCTTGCCGTTGTAGGCGGGGTCTATCCTTGCCCCCCATACAACTGTAGCGTTAGGGGAGGTCATGTCGGTGAGCTTTCTCCCTATCTCGTTTGCCTCGCCAAGCGTCATGTCCTCGCCTCCGGTTATGTGTATCAGGACGCTTGTCGCACCCTCGTAGTCTACGTCGAGCAGCTTGTTCTTCAGCGTATCCGCGACAACCTCGTCTACCTTGTTGGCCCCCTTGCCCTCGCCGACGCTTATCATGGCGAGTCCGCCGCTGCGCATCACGTTCCTCACGTCAGAGTAGTCCAGGTTTATCAGGCTTGGCGTGCTTATCGTCTCGGTTATGCCGCGCACGGCACGCGAGGCTACCTCGTCAGCTATCTTGAACGCCTGCTCCATCGCAAGGTTCGGGTAAAGGTCGACAAGCCTCTGGTTGTCTATCACTATGAGAGTGTCTATATTCTGCCTCAGCGTCTCGATGCCCTTGCGCGCTACCTCTATCCTCACGCGCTCGAGGGAGAACGGGAATGTCACAATGCCAATAACGACAGCGCCGTCCTTCTTCGCTATCTCTGCAACTACCGGCGCTGCCCCTGTGCCGGTTCCGCCGCCCATTCCGGCCGTTAGGAAAACAAGGTTGTAATCGTGCAGCGCGCTCTCGAGGTCGCTCCTTGAATACTGTGCGGCCTTGCTTGCCACTTCGGGGAAGCCCCCTGCGCCCAGGCCCCTGGTAAGCGCTCCTCCTATAAGTATCCTGCGTATGCCAGCATCAAGAGTGTTGAGGTGCTTGCCATCTGTGTTCACGGCTATCAGGTTCGCGCCCTTTATGCCCATCCTGCTTATCCTCTGGATGGTGTTGCTGCCTCCCCCTCCAACGCCGCATACTGCTATCCTCGCCCTGAACAGCTCGTCATCGCTGATGCTTGGCGCAGTGTTCAGTGCGGTGTCAACCAGCTCCATTCCACCACGCGGAGCACTCTCAAGCAAGTTATAAATAGATTCTGTAGCTCCGGATCAGAGCGACAGCGTAAGCATAAGGGGCGCATGCGCCTCTCCGGATCTTAGATTCGGAAGGACATCGCCTTTGTACCGCCCGAAAGCCGTTACGGCAATCCGCAGCAGGTCTGTTGGCTCCTTTCGTGGAGCTTGTGTATGTTCTTTTTCTGTCATTTTCTCACGTTTTCTATGTGTGATATTGAATGGATATGTCACATATTTATAGCTTCTGCATTCTCGATTAGCGGAATTTTCCGTCCAAGCAGTAGCATTTTTATAGCTTGCCGCACAGAATAGTACTACTTCGTTCACTAATCCTGATCGGAAGGTTTTCACATGGCTAGACTAAGGCCGGCAAGGACGTGCAGGTATCCAAACTCCCAGGCTTGGGCGAGGTATTCGCTCAGGAAGCCTAGGAAGAACTACGTGAGGGCCCTGCCGCACTCAAGCCTCAACGTATTCAAGACTGGCGTGGAGAGCGCCAGCTATGACTTGGCGGTTGCGCTGGTCTGCGAAAGGCTTGTGCAGCTCAGGTCAAATTCGCTCGAAGCGGCCAGGATCGCAGCCGGGAAGTTCCTTGAGGCGAACATACCTGGCCAGTATTGGTTCACGCTAAGCGTGTACCCGCACAACGTGATAAGGGAGAAGAAGATGGCAACTGGAGCTGGTGCGGACAGGATCTCGCAGGGTATGACTCTTGCGTTCGGAAAACCGGTCTCTGTGGCGGCCAGGGTAAGGCCAGGCCAGCCAATATTCCTGATAAAGATAAACGGCGGCAATGTAAACATAGCCAAGAAGGCGCTCAAGAGGGCGATGTCGAAGCTGTCCGGCAGCTACAGGGTGTCCACCGAGCAGATAGCGAAGCCTGCCGCCTCATAGTGTTCCAATGAGACTACTTTTGCAGTTCCCGGAAGGGCTCAAGCAGCAGGCGCTGGCATATGCCAAAAAGCTCGAGAAGGATGGCAATGAGGTCTTTGTATCGGCGTCGCCGACATTCGGCGCATGCGACCTTGCGCTAGATGAAGCCAGGAGCATACACGCAGACAAGCTGGTACACTTCGGCCACGCGGAGTTTCAGCACGTTGACTTCAACATTGAGTATGTAGAATACAGGGTTGACGCGCCTCTGGCGATCCTTGAAGACTCGCTCCGCATGATAAAGGATGCGAGGCGCATAGGGCTGGTAACCACGATCCAGCACGTGCATCAGCTTGAGGACATAAAGAAATTCTACGAGCGCAACGGTAAAACTGTGCTTATCGGCAAGCCGTATGGGTTTGCGAAAGCGCGGGGGCAGATACTAGGCTGCGACGTGGGGAGCGCTGCTACGATAGACAGGGAGGTGGACGCGTTCGTCTACTTCGGCGGCGGGATGTTCCACCCCCTAGGCGCGCTGCTCAACACCACAAAGCCGTTTCTGGTCGTGGAGCCGTTCGCTAACAAGGTGGAGTTCATAGACGGTTACAGATCGGTCTACACAGGAAGGAGCAGGGGCAAGGTTCTCAAGGCGCTAGACGCGACGCGGTTCGGGATACTGCTAACCACGAAGAACGGGCAGCACAACGGGAACCTGGCAAGCATACTGAAACGTCGCATAGAGATGGAAGGCCTGACCGCCTGCATACTTACGGCCAACACGTTCGACTTCACCTCGCTGGAGAACATGCGCGAGTTCGACGCGTTCGTCAACACGGCGTGCCCAAGGATTGCGGTGGACGACACAGACAGGGTGAGCAAGCCCCTCATAAGCGCCAACGAGCTTATGGAGGTCCTGCGCATGAAGAAGGAGCTGGCATCGATGAGGGCCAAGGGCTGATTGTGCCCCAGGCTGGGCTATGCCTGAGGAAAAAAAGAAAAGAAGAAGGCCGGTTTATGTGGCCTTCAATGTCGCCGTAGCGATCTGCGAGAACTGCTGGCCTGTCACGCCTGTAGTCGTGTACTCTGCCCACATCGCACCGCTGTATGATGTTCCCACTGTTGTTGAGAATGCGGTGCCGCATGCTGTCCCTGCAGCGGTGAGCGGCGAGTTGAACGTGACCGTGAATGTCTGGCCAGAGGTTATGCTGTTGGCATAAGAGTAGTAAACGCAGCCTGTGAACAGCGAGTTAGAAGGCCCGGATGGCGTACCGCCGCCAGATATGAAGAATATGTTGGCGGATGTCCATGTGGTTCCGGTCGACTGCCCAACTGTAGCAACAAAGTTGCCGTTGTGCAGAACTGGGTTTGAGCAGAAGTATCCAGAAGCTGGTATGCATGTAGTTCCTATGAATGAACTGCTGCTGAACACCCCAAGCGAGAACAGCGCCCCGAGCACTATCGCAATAATCAGGATGGCCCAACCATAGGTCATCAGGTATTCCATGGCGCTTTGCGCCCTCATGGTTCTTCCTTTGGATAACATTATTACACCTGTTT
>DAHXLV010000045.1 GCA_027365815.1 Microcaldota archaeon | reverse complement strand
GCTCGGCGTATACAGCGCGGGCCAAAGGCGGCAGCCGATAGAGCTCACCACAGGTGACAGCGAGATGCTGGAGCGCTTCATACGGATAGCGGTGACCGAGCTCGAGGTTGAGGCTAACAAGATAATACTGAAGGACGGAGGGGCCGCCTTCTACAACTCAAGGCTGAAGAGGCTGTTCGACAAGGCGCTGGAGAGGAGGACGAAGACGTTCAAGTACGTCAATGACTACTCCGGAAGCTACCTTGCCGGGCTGTTCGACTGCATCGGCGGCTTCGACAGGAAGGGCATGTTCATCAGGAACTTAGAGGCGCACGACGCGCTTCTTATGGAGAACCTGGGCATACACCTGAAGCACCAGGGCTCGAAGGCTTACATAATGAACGAGAACGCTTTTGCAGGGTTGATAAGCAAGCACAGCTCCACGCTTGGGAAAGTGAAGAGTCATGCCGGAAGAAAGCCCTGAGTATATAACGCCGGAGGAGATGCGGCGGGCCGAGAGGGAATCTTGGCAGAGGGGCATGACCGTTGAGCTGCTTATGGAGAACGCCGGTCGCGGAATAGCAAACGAGATAGGGATAAGTTTCGGGCCGCTGCCAGGAGTCAGGATAGTCGTAGTGTGCGGCGTGGGCAACAACGGCGGAGACGGGTTCGTAACAGCCAGGTACCTTGCCCAGGCAGGCGCGTCCGTTACAGTGATACTGCTCGCAAAGCCTGCGGACATCAAGACGAACGAGGCTAAGGACAACTGGGTTAGGCTCTCGAATGTGGAGCGATTGATACTAAGCAGTGCTGAAGAGCTAAGGAAGCACGGCGGCATCATAAATGACGCGGCTGTCGTTGTGGATGCGATATTCGGGGCTGGCATCCATGGAACTGTGAGGGAGCCGGCCGCCACTGCGATACGGATGATCAATGAGTCTTTGGCGAAGAAGGTATCCGTAGACATACCGAGCGGCCTCGACCCCGGGACAGGGGAGGTAAGCGCCCCGACGGTAATGGCAGACATGACCGCCACGCTGCACATGAAAAAGGTCGGATTTAAGGGCAACGGCAGGTATACCGGCAGGGTTGTGGTGATCCCGATAGGCATAGAGGATTAGCGCTTGCCGAGGTAGTCCTGGAGCTTCTGTATTACCTCCTTGTCGCTCTTGTGCCTCAGCATCCTTGCGGCCTTTGCTATCGGGATTACCCTGTACCTTGATATCTCCTGGTTTAGCCTTATGCTGCGGACATCCTGCATCCCTATTCTCGATATGAAGTATGTTACCCTCTTATCCACATTCCTGCCGTTTTTCCTGTAAACGTATTCCTTGACAGCTTTGAAGCTTGTGTCGATCTCCACGTCCAAGCCTGTTTCCTCCATTATCTCACGCCTTGCGGCTGCGATCTCATCCTCCCCAGGCTCTATGTGCCCCTTAGGGCCTATGTCCAGGACTACCGTCTTCGGCGACCTATGGTAGAACTTGCTGCTCTGCTCAAGGATAAGTATGCTTGGCGCTCTCGCATCGGTTATTAGGACTATCGCCCCTGCAGAGCGTTCAACGGCCATTTGCTCATCGTGCTTGATCAGACCCTTCTTCCACGGCGCCCTCCAGGCCTCTTTGTGGTGTCGGTAGGTATTGGGGTCACGTCCTCTATCTTGTTCACGATTAGGCCGCTCCTCGCAAGCACCCTGACTACAGCGTTCGCACCTGGTCCAGGCGTCTTCGCGCCGTGGCCGCCAGGCGCCCTTATCGATATGTTGATGTTTGTTATGCCCTTCTCCTTCGCGGCGGCCGCAACCTTGTATGCAGCCTGCATGGCTGCGTACGGCGAACCCTCCTGGGAGTCTGCGCTTACAACCATGCCGCCGCTCCCGACAGCGAATGTCTCTGAGCCGCTTAGGTCTGTGAGCGTTATTATGGTATCATTCTTCGATGAGAATACGTGGGCCACGGCGATCCTCTCGGCGCGCGGCTTGGTCTTGGGCTCCTCCATGGCCTTCGCTTCGTATGATATGTCTTTCGCCTTTGCTACCTGCTTCTGCGCCTGAGCAGGCTGCTGCTTCTTAGGGTCTACCTTCTTTGCCATTAGTATCACTATGCGTTCTCTGGAGCCGTGCCTTCTGGCTCTGCTGCTTGCGGCTGCGTCTCCTGGGTTGCAGCCTGTGCGGTCTGGACCTGTATCTGTATGGGCTTGTAGTAGCCGACAGACTTCTCCTCGTCGAGGCTGACCATGTAGCCTGGCCTGTTGACCTTCCTTCCGTTTATAGATATGTAGCCATGGGTTATCAGCTGGCGTGCCTGCTTCATTGTTCTTGCGAGCCCCTTGCGCGCGACGATTGACTGCAGGCGCCTTTCCAGGAAAGATTTCTCGTCTAGGTCGAGCAGGTCGTCGAGGGTGGCGCCGGTCTTTGCTATGCCGTACTTGACCAGCCTGGCGATCATCGCGGCCTCGTGGGCCTGGGTGTCGGCCCCGCCTGATAGGAATTCTCGCGCATTCCTTCGCACGCGGCCTACCCTCGTCTGCGCTATCCAGACCTCCTTCATGTTCTTGAGGCCGTATCCATCCATGGTGGAATTGTCAGAGGAGATCCTATCAGAGCTCCAGACGTCCTTTGGCTTTTCGTACTTCCTTCTGTTCCTCTTTGCTGATCCCAATCAATCACTTCTTTGCTGCAGGCGCAGGTGCCGCAGCTGCAGCGGGTTTGGCCACCTCCTTCTGCTGCGTAGCAGCAAGCTGCTGCTTCGCCGCCTTCTTCATGACCCCTACGGTTGCGCCTGTCCTTCCTGTGCTCCTTGTGTGCTGGCCCCTCACTTTCTGCCCGTGCTGGTGCCTGTATCCGCGCCAGGTCCTTATACCTACGTCGCGGTTGACATCCTGCCTCACGGCAAAGGTGAGGTCGCTGCCTATAATATGAGAGTCTATTCCAGTATCTGGGTTCTTGCGCCTGTTCATCGCGTAAGCCGGCAGCCCGAACTTGGTCGGCTCCTTTATTACCGATTCGATTGACTCGATCTGCTCCTCTGTGAGCGCGCCAAGCTTCATCGTCTTCGGTATGTTAAGTTTCTTCTCTACCGCAAAGGTTATGGAGTGGGATAGGTTGCTCCCTATGCCCTTTATCTGCATCAGCGCCCTTTCGATGTTCAGTTCGCCGTTTATGTCCTTGCCCCCCATCCTGATTATAGAGGTAGCGACCTTCTCGTGCTTCGGAGCGGCCTCCTTCTTGTGCTGGCGCGGCTGCGAGGGCGGCGCTATCTTCGCCTCCTTCTTTGGGGCCTCCGCCTTCTTCTCTGCATTTGCTGCAGGCGCAGCTTTTTCATCTGCCATCTTAAGCACCGACGCCAGGGCTGGGATATTCAGCTCTAAGGCATTTGAACCCAGACGGCTCCGAAGAGCCATACGCTTTCAGGAAAAAATTTCCAGGCGTACGCGTTACCGGTTTCTGCCACCCTGGCATCTATCTATATTATTCACAGCCATATTTAGAGGTTGTGATAGCCAAAGAGCTGACTTACGAGAGTATTCTCTGTTTAATCTTTAAATAGGTATCTGTTGCATCGCGGCACAGAATGACACGGTGTGCTTCAATAACATATAAATACGGTTTCAGCCTGCATATTTTTGGTGTTCTATGCCTGAAACATCGAAGAGTAATGCCGTTGTAAAGACCGGAGGATATGCCGCAAAAGAGGAGCCTGAAGTCAGCACTACCGCTACCATTACGCAGCTCATCTATATAAGAAAATAGGCTTCGGGTCTGGGGGGAACCGAACCTTGACGTCGGCAAGCCTTCGGCTTGCCTCCTAGCTTGCTGCGGGTTCATAACAACGCTTGTTTTCGCTTCCATGCAATCACGCTTTGGCGAGCCCGTGGGAGGGCGAGCCAGAGGGGTCGGATTTGGCGTGTTATCAATAAATAGGCTTAGGGGCTTGGTTAATGCGAGGGTCTCCCTCTTTCCTTTTAGGTCGGGCATAAGTATCGAGAGTAAAGGGCTTGGAAAGTATTTAAGGGGTTAGGGTTCGGATTTTTATCCTT
>DAHXLV010000035.1 GCA_027365815.1 Microcaldota archaeon | reverse complement strand
ACAAGGCAGAGATAAATGAAACCAATACCATAGCGCAAGGCGAGATAAGCAGGCTTCTCGCCCTAACGCCAAGGGAGCGCCGCGGCCTTATAGACATAGCTGCCGGGGTGAAGGAGTTCGACGACAAGCGGGATTCCGCCATGAAGGAGCTGGAGAAGGTCGATACAAAGATAACCGAATCGAACATCCAGCTCGGTGAGAGGCAGTCCTTCCTGAGCGAGCTCGAGAAAGAGAAGGCGGACGCCGAGAGGTACACAGAGCTTTCGAGCACCGCGAAAAGGGTCGCATACACCATACTCAAGGCGAGGGAGAGCCAGGTCGGCGAGGAATACCAACGGGCCGTTGAGGGCTATGACAAGTCTTCAGGCAAGCTGAAGGACCTCGAGCTGCAGGCAAAGAAGCTGGAAGACGAGATAGCCAATGCAGCGTCATACAAGGAGAAGCTGTCAAAGAAGCTGAACGAGAGCTCGATAGAGCTCGCTACCGCCAACAAGCTGATAGAGGAGGCAAGCTCGATAATCAAGGTAAAGGAATCGGAGAAAATCCACATACAGGAGGCGCTAGAACGCGGCAAGGAGCGGGTCAAGCAGCTCAAGGATGAAGTGGAGCAGATAAAGGCCCAGAGGGACCAGAACACCACGCTGATTGGGTCGCTCAAGGCCGAGCTGGTTTTAGACGAGAAGGAGCTTGAGACGCTCGAGGCTTCTAGGTCGCTTGGGAACGGCAAGGAGCTCGTCATCAAGTACTCGGAGAAGCAGAAGGAGCTTGAGGCGCTGGAGTCCAGGCTTTCGAGCCTTAATGCAGAGTATGTCTCATGCAACTCTGAGCTTTCCAGGCAGGAGGAAAACCTGAGGGACCTGTCTGCGAGGGCTGCAAGCGCCGACTCAGAGCGCGCATCCGTGCTCAAGGAGCTCGAGAAGCTGAAGGTGCAGCTTGCGGCTATCATAGAGGGCTTTGAAAAAGAGAGGAAGAGCCTGCCAGGCTTACAGAAGAAAGCCGACGAGCTGAGAGCTTCAGCCCTGGCGCTTGACGCAGAGATAATAAACGTAAGGGAAGCGCTGGCCTTGTCGGGCAGGACCTCCGACAGGATAGGGGTTGTGCTGAAGGCGGAGATGAAGAAGGGATTCTACGGCCGCGCATCTGAGCTCTGCAGCTACGACGAAAAATACGCAACAGCGGTCTACGCCGCAGCCGCGAGCAGGCTCAACTACTTCATTGTGGAATCTATCGACGCTGCGAGCCAGGCGATAGAGATAATCAAGGCGAAGAACCTCGGAAGGGCGTCATTCATACCTCTCAAGGAGATGGCAGCGCAGGAAACAAAGGAGGCATCCGGAATGCCCCCGCTCATACTGAAGGTGAAGTTCGACGAGAAATACAGGAATGCATTCGAGTACGTGTTCTCCAACACCTACCTGGTCGATAAGATAAAGGGCCAGAAAGGCACAGGCAAGCACAGGATGGTGACCCTGGACGGGGATATTCTAGAGCAGTCAGGCATAGTGACCGGAGGCAGGCTGTCCATGCAGCAGCTCCCGGTTGTACTGGAGGCGAAGCTGAAAAAACTCACCGCAGACAAAAGCTCCACCATGGAGATGATACAGGCTGCAGAGCGTGAATGGGAGCAGAGGAGGAAGGCATCCGCTACGTCAGAGATAGAGATAGCAGAGAGATCAACAAAGCTGAAATACCTGCAGGAGGAGGAGGCCAAGCTCAAGGGCGAATCCGCGGCAATGGCCACAAGCATCAAGGAGATATCTTCAAGGATAACGGCATTGAGCAAATCGAAGGCCGGATTCGCTTCAAGAAAAATAGAGATAGAGAAGCAGAAGGATGCGCTGAAGGCCGAGTGCGAGGGCATCTACTCGTCGCTAAACAGGCAGCCCGGAGGCAGGAGGAGCGGCGACGAACAGAAGCGCGATTCCGACAGGGCGAGAAGCCTGCGGGATGGCATAGAGGGCAGGAAGGTCAAACTAGGCTCCATAGAGAAGGAGAACGAGATGCGCGAGGAGAGGCTGAAGCAGATTACCAAGGAGCTGAAAGAGGAGGAGGCATCAATAAAGTCGTTGAAGTCAAGGAGCGTCGATGCGGACTCGGTCATAGCCGAACAGGGCAAGAGGAAGGCGGAGATACAGGGAAGCATAAAGGACAGGAGCGAAAGCTCCGACTCGCTGCTGAAGGAGCTCCAGGAGATGGAGGACAAGCTGAGCGCCTCCGGCTTCCAGAAGGGCAAACTGGCAAGCGAAGCTAGCAGGCTAGAGCGCGACCTTATGGAGACGGAATCGAAAAGGTCGCAGGCGCAGACGAGGCTAAGCGACATAAAGGCAGAGCTGCTCTCCTATACAGAGATGGAGCAGGTGCAGTTCAAGGACATACAGGAGCTGGAGACCAAGCAGCTCGAATGCAGGCACGAAATGGAGCTGCTCGGGAACGTAAACCTCAAAGCCCCGGAGGCGTACGCCCAAAGGAAGAAGGACGTAGACGAGGCGAACAGGAAGCTCGATATACTCAACAAGGAGAAGGATTCGATAATGTCCATGATAGGCGAGATAGAGTCTAGGAGGCTCAGCGTCTTCAACGAGACTTTCAGCCAGGTAAACGAGAACTTCAAGAGGCTGTACAGCAGCATCTTCAACGGATCCGCATACCTATACCTGGACAACCCGTCCGAGCCGTTCAACGCCAAGCTGCTCTTCAGCATACAGACCTCGAACAGGAAGCACAGCGAGGAGGAGCTTTCGGGCGGCCAGAAGTCGCTGGTCATGTTCGCGCTGCTGTTCGGGATACAGATGATGAAGCCTATGTCCTTCTACCTCTATGACGAGATAGACGTCGCGCTTGACAAGGAGAACTCAAAGAAGCTTTCCAAGCTTATACAGGAGCTGAGCAAGAACTCGCAGTTTGTCGTAGTCAGCCACAACGACTCCCTAATAACGATGGCAGAGGCTGCGATAGGCGTGGCGAAGCAGGATAACCAGTCAAAGGTGGTGGGGATAGAGCTCACCAACAGCAGGCAGGCAGTGGTGTAGTGGCCAGGAAAAAAGCGCCCAGGGCCAGGAGGAAAACAAGCACCATAACCACATGGCCCCTATACATAGTGCTGGTGGCCTCATTTGCGCTTTACGTGATATACCAGAGCAGCGCAGCGCTCGCGATAGTGTTCGGCGTGATGACCTTCGTGGTGCTGGTCGCGCTGATAGGCCTCGAAGCGGTAAACGGCTCGCGCGAATCAGGGAAGCTGAGGAGCGCGCTCGAGATCGTAGCAGCAATAGCGATAGTGGTGGTCGTATGGTTTGCGATGAAGGCCGTACTGCACACCAACTACCCGATCGATGCCGTGCCGAGCTGCAGCATGCTGCAGGCATTGCAGAGGGGCGACATGATAGTCCTGCAGGGAACTAACGTTTCTGGAATAAGGGCACCGCAGGTCCGTGTCACAAAGAGCCAGGTTCAGAGCATGCTGGCAAACCCGAACAGCGAATGGCTCGAATGCGTCGCCTATAGGATAAGCGGAAGCACAATCAGCATATCGCAGACCGTGATGCCAGGCTACTCCATCGGGCTGTTCAAGCCTGAACCCAACGGCAGCGGCGCCATTGTCCCATATTCAAGCCAGTCAGGCAACCTTGTGCAGTACGCATGCGGTGCAGCGGACGCCACATACAGCAACGGCACCACCGTGCAGGAGGCATACACCAGTTCGATAACAATCGGCAACACCACAATAAGCGGAGACAGGAACAACAGCATAATAGTCTACCAAACCATACCGCAGGATCTTTTCTACAGGGAGGGCGACAGCTACATAGTGCACAGAGTGTACGCGGTCCTTAACGCGAGCGGAACGTACTACTATCTCACAAAAGGAGACAACAACCCGGGGTTGGACATGCAGTACCAGAACTACCCGATAAACCAGACGTATGTCGAAGGCAAGGTAATAGCGAAAATCCCGTTATTGGGGTACCTGAAGCTCATACTGAGCGGCACCTTGAGCCAGCCGGCAGGGTGCAACTCGACACTCCAAGATTAACCTTTTCTATACGGAACTGCACGGCATGCATAAATATCTAAGACCAGCAATACCAAACAAGGTGGTGGGATGGGAACGAATGGAACAGCAGATAGACAGATAGTCGGCAGAGCATTCATAAACCTGCCAGAAGGCATACGGGTGAGCACATCAGACAGGCTGCAGGTAGAGAAACTGCTGAGAGGGTTGCAGGAAAAAGGGTTCGAGGTTCATACGGGTTCTAAATGGAGGGGTCCTACCCCGGCTCCGGCGCTGCTTGTAGAGAGACTTGACGACACGGTCATACTCAGCCTTCCGGACCTGAGGACAGCGCCAGAGGCAATCGAGCAACTGCAGTGACATCGGAAACGCCAACACCTATATATACTTTTCCGTAAGAATAATCTTGGGTTTTCCCTCGTAAGAGATTAAACCCTCTTTGTTTCTGGCGTGTTTTGCATGGCAGATCTAACAAACGATATACGTCTAGCTGTGGACAGCGGTAAGACAGCCGTAGGGCTCAATACAGTCATAGATTCAATAAGGGACAGCTCTGCCAAGCTCGTCATAATAGCGTCGAAGAACAAGGAGGGCACCGCCCAGGACATAATGCACATGGCCGGGATAGCCGGCATAAAGGTGATAAAGTTCGATGGCAACCCGGTAGAGCTCGGTGCGGTATGCGGCAAACCGTTCTCGGTGTCTGCGCTCTCTGTAATCGAGGCTGGGAACTCAAATATACTTAAGGATTGATAACATGCCAAATGGAGAATTCGCTGCGAGGAGGCTTGTAAGGCAGCGAAAGCACCAGAGGCTTCTAAAGAAGCCGCTGAAAAGGAGGCTTTTCCACCTAAAGCAGAAGTACGACATCATGGGCACAGTGCCTATGGCCAAAGCGATAGTGCTGCAGAAGATTTCCGCGGAGCAGAAGCAACCGCACTCTGGGATAATCAAGGGCGTGAAGGTGCAGCTGATAAAGAACCATAAGGTGTGCAATGCGTATGCCCCTGGCGACGGAGCGATAAACTTCATAGACGAACACGACGAGGTCACCATAGTTGGCATGGGAGGCTCACAGAGGGGCCAGATGGGGTGCATCCCAGGGTGGAAGTACAAGGTCGTTGAGGTAAACGGAACTAACCTAGTCAGGATAATCAAGGGCAAGGCCGAGAAGCAGAAGAGATGATCGGATGGATGAGAAACAGCCGCAGGAGCAAGCGCCGCAGCAGGCAGCCGCCGAAGCCCCACAGCCTGCGGCGAAGCAGCCTGCCATAAGGAAAAGGCGCACCCAGAGCCAACCGCAGGAGCAGCATGGCAAGGACATATTCCTATCGGGATCAATCCTCCTATTCAACAAGTACAGCTATGATGTTGAGGTATATGACCCAAGCCTGAGGAACTATGTCAACCTAAAACCGATAGTGTATCCAAACTCCTACGGCAGGAAGAGCCAGAGCCTATTCCACAAGGCCAACCTCAACATAATAGAGCGCCTCGAGAACACCCTGATGCGCGGAGGCACAGGCGGCAAGATCGGAGGCAAGGTAATACGTACGAAAGGGAGGCTGCAAGGCAAGAAGGTGAAGGTCGCCAACACGATAAAGTCAGCTTTCGACGCGATAAACAAGCAGACAGGCATGAACCCCATACAGGTATTCATACTAGCGCTTGAAAACAGCGCGCCGATAGAGGACACAACGAGGGTCAGGTACGGGGGCATAATATCCAACGTCGCAGTGGACGTGAGCGCCAGCAGGAGGCTTGACATAGCGCTCAGGAACCTGTCGATGGCAACCGTAATCGGCGCGTTTAGGAACAAGAGAACGCTAGCCCAGGCGCTAGCCAACGAATTGATACTTGCTTCAAGGAACGACATAAACAGCTATGCGATAAAGAGGAAGAACGAGACGGAGCGCATGGCTAGAAGCGCGAAGTAATGGTGTGCTTATGGCAAGAAAGGAGTATGTGGTAGAGGAAGTAACCAAAATGATGCGGGACCACAAGCACATCAGGAACGTAGGAATAATCGCGCACGTGCACCACGGCAAAACCTCGCTTACCGACTCGCTGCTCGCCAGGGCTGGCCTTATAGCCAAGAGCGTTGCAGGAGACGTGCTGTACACAAACTACGAGGAGATAGAGAAAGACAGGAGGATGACGATAAAGTCGGCTTACATATCCTTCGGGTTCAACTACAAGGATGAGGACTACATAATCAACCTGATTGACACTCCAGGGCACGTCGACTTCGGCGGCCACGTGACAAGGTCGATGCGGGCTATAGACGGCGTAATACTGGTGGTCGACCCAACAGAGGGGGTGATGCCGCAGACCGAGACCGTTCTTAGGCAGGCCATGAAGGAGAAGGCGAAACCAGTGCTCTTCTTCAACAAGGTGGACCGCCTGCTCACCGAGCTTAGGCTCACCCCAGAACAGACGCAGGAGAGGCTGCTCAAGCTGATTAACGAGATAAACCAGATGATAGAGACCTACGCGCCGGAGGGATACGGGGAAAAATGGAAGGTCAGCGTAGAGAAAGGCAGCGTGGCTTTCGGCTCTGCGCTCAGGAGGTGGGCCATCTCGAAGCGCATAATGGACACGAAGAAAGCGACGTTCAAGGACGTATTCGAACTCACGGCGAAGAATGACCTGGAAAAACTGCAGGAGCTCTGCCCGATAGACGAAGCTACGCTGGCGATGGTGGTAGAACACCTGCCCAACCCCGCAGAGGCTCAGCCGTACAGGATTCCGCAGATATGGCACGGCAACCTGGATTCAGCGGACGGCCAGGCAATGGTAAAAACAGACATGAATGCCAAGACGAACGTCGTCATATTCGGGATAAAATACGACCAGCAGGCCGGAGAGGTGGCGGTAGGGAGGGTATTCTCAGGAGATGCGAAGAAGGGCACGGAATTCCACATATCGGGCAGGTCTGATGTGCAGAAGCTGCAGCAGGTAGGGATATACATGGGGCCAGACAGGGTCATAGTGGACTCGATACCTGCAGGTAACATCGCCGCCCTGGTCGGTATAAAGAACCTCTCGGTCGGCGAC
>DAHXLV010000027.1 GCA_027365815.1 Microcaldota archaeon | reverse complement strand
ATTCCGTTGTAAGCGCCCTTGATAGCGCCCTCCCACCCAAGTTCGGGGCTGGGATAGACAGGGCAGCAGAACCGCTCAGGGACTTCAACCTCGAGCTCATCTGAATTGCGCAGGTGCTAGAACCTTTATTAATCCTAGCTTGCAAACTAAATAAAACCCAAAGGTGAAGATACGTGGGCGACGAAGTAACGCTTGTCTCAATGAAAGAGGTAAGGATCGGAAGGTACATCATAATCGACGGGATACCGTGCAGGGTGGTCGATATAGAGACCAGCTCCCCTGGCAAGCACGGCTCTGCGAAGATGCGCGTCACCGGCATGGGCATGTTCGACGGGCAGAAGAAGACGCTGCTCAAGCCATCGAGCGCTGACGTAGAGGCGCCAGTGATAACCAAGAAGAAGGCGCAGGTGGTGTCTGTGGCAGACGCTACCGCCCAGCTTATGGATTCCGAGACGTACGAGGTGTACGACCTGCCGCTTACTGACGAGTTCAAGGGCAAGCTAAAGCCAGGCATACTGGTAGAGGTAATGGAGGCTATGGGTAGGAGGGCGCTATCAAGGGCGCTTACAACGGAATGATTTTATGGAGATAAGCATTTTGTCCGATATGAAGGACCAGTCGGCAGGCCGGCGCGAGATATCCTTCTCTGTAGTTCAGGAAGGCAGGACCGCGTCCAGGGACGAGATAACGCAGGAGCTGTGCAGGAAGCTGAACCTTAGCCCAGACGCCACAATAATAACGGACATAAAGCAGGAGTTCGGCGTGAGGAGGAGCACAGGAGTGGCGCATTCCTATGCGTCGAAGGAGCAGCTAGATAAGGCAGAGCCGAAATATCTTATCGCGAGGCTTGCGAAGCGCGGGAAGAAGGCCGAGGGCGCAGAGCAGCCAAAGGAGGAGCCGAAGCAGGGTGCCGGCAATCAGGCTGCGCCGCAAGCAGCGCAGAAGCACGATAAGCCGAAGAAGGAGGAGGCTGAAAAGAAGGAATGATGTCGAATGGCCGAAAAGAAGCAGAAGAATGCGGCTCCGTACAAGCCTGGCAGGGCGTGCCCCAAGTGCGGCAGGCGCATGGGGGAGCACAAGGACAGGTTCTCGTGCGGCAGCTGCGGCTATATGGAGGTAAAGGCCCACGACAAGAAGGTGTAGCATGCCCTCTAAGAAGGGAGAGAGGCCGCTGAAGAACGAGAGGCCGATAAGGTACGCCATATACGCAATATTCCTATTCCTGATAATCTCGCTTGCTTTTACTATACACCTGTATTCCGAGGGCCTTATCTCTCAGACAAGCTACCTGGTCTACGCGTCTATCGCGCAATCCATGGTCTTTTCCTTCGTGGTCTTCGCGTACATGCTCGCTACCGGAAGGAACCTAAGGCAGATAATAAGGCAGCTCGGCCTATCAGGGAAATCCTTCGGCTCCAAGTACCTCCTGTACGGGTTCGGCATCTTCCTTGCCATATTCGCGCTAGAGATAATACTCAGCATATTCCAGGCGGTGACCGGGATACAGCTGCCCACAAACGTGGCGCAGCTCTTCAACGGGCTGCCGTTCTACTTCCTTGTCTTCTCGGTTGTGGTGGTTCCGGTGAACGAGGAGATCCTCTTCAGGGGTTTCCTGGTGCCGAAGCTAGGCGCCGCGCTCGCAGCATCGAATCCGAATGCCAAACGGCGCAGGAATGCGCAGAGGTCCGCGCTATGGTTCGGCATAATCATGAGCGCGCTCATCTTCGCAGCGCTGCACTACCTGTCGTACGCTTCAATCTCGGAGCTTGTAGCCGCGCTGGTCTTCGGCCTCATCGCCGGATACGTGCGCATGAGGAAGGACTCGCTCTACCCGTCGATATTCGCGCACATGCTGATCAATTTCATAGGGCTGCTCGCGCTAGCCATACTGGCCCTGATTCTATGAAGGAGATAAGGATAGTCCTCGTTGAGCCGATGTACCAGATAAACCTGGGCTACATCGCAAGGGTGGCTAAGAACTTCGGGATAACGTCACTCAGCCTGGTCAACCCGAAGTGCAGCTACAGGGGCAAGCAGGCGATCAAGTATTCGAAGCATGCGAGGGAGCTTCTCCAGAGGGCCAAGCTCTTCAGGTCGATAGGGGCCGCCACGAGAGGCACGTTCGTAATGGGCACGACAGCCATATGGAGGAAGACAGGCAGTTCCTTCTACAACGTCTACGATCCGCGCAAGGCGCTAGGGCTGATCAAAAGGAACAGGATAAGCAGGGTTTCGATACTCATAGGCAGGGACAACATCGGGCTGACGAAGGAGGAGCTAGAGGGATGCGACGCAACCGTTTTCATACCCACCTCTGACGAGTACCCGGCGATGAACATATCGCACGCGCTCGCGGTGCTGCTATACGCATTCTCAAGCGGGGAGAAGTGGAAGGATCAGCCAGGGGCGCCTTCCAGAAAAGAGGTCGGGCGTGTAAGCCGGCTCTTCGAGATGATGGTCTCTCGGAGGAAGGACATACGCGACAAGAAAGCCGTCACTATGGCCTTTAATCATATAATAAAGAGGTCAGCTCCGACAAAGAAAGAGCTTGGCGCCCTTTCGGTGGCACTCTCCCCAAGGCGCCAGTAGCACAGCAATTACAAGCCAAGGTAGGCTAGGGATGGAAGGGGAAAGTTGGAAGAGTCATTTGGCTTTCGATGGCAGGTAAATATTTATAGTTTGCATGCGTCATCAAAGAGATAGGATGGAACTGATTTTTAAAAATAACAAGATAATCTTAGACAATAAGGAGTTTACAGTATTAGACAAATTGGTTACCGACTTTGTTTCGCGCATAACCGTGAAGTACGTGATAATAAGCGGCTATACCGCCATCTTATTCGGACGAAGCAGAAACACCGAAGACATAGACATTTTTATAGAAAAGCTCGATTATGGTGCATTTTCCAAATTCTACAATAAGATTGTATTTTCCAGAAGGTATGAATGCATA
>DAHXLV010000008.1 GCA_027365815.1 Microcaldota archaeon | reverse complement strand
TAATCTGATTAGGTATAAGTGTCAAATACTAAATACTTAAGCGTGCGCTGTGGTCGGGATGATAGGAAAGGAATCTAAGAATACTGGAAACGTTTCGCTCAACGAGGCCTTGGGCATACTCGAGGCCAGGAAGAAGGAGCGGGAGCTCACTTACGAGCAGCAGATAGCGCTCGAGCATGCGGAGAAGTTCGCCGCAACCAAGACCTCGGAGCAGAAGACCAGGAAGGCGCTCGAGGATCTGGGACTGGTTTCTCGGCAGACCATATTGGCGATACTGAACACGATGCCGAAGACCGAGATGCTGCTGAAGCAGATACTTTCTGGGGATAAGAAAAGCTTCGCAGATGCCGAAATAAAGAAGATAATGGCTATAGTGAACCCGAAGTAGGTTTGGATGAGAGGGGTAATGTTCAAATGCAACAGGAGGAGAGACGGGAGGAGTATGCGTACGTCCTTGACTTCATGTCCACTGGGAAGTCTTTTTCCACTAAATCAGAGCCAATAGCCCAGCTTATAGGCGAGGAATGGTTCACCCTGTTGGAGGTGACCCCGAAACCAGGCGTCACAATGGCGCTGAGCGAGAGGGTCTACATAGGCAGGGAGGAGCGCGACAAGGTATCGCTCATAAAAGCCAGGATAACATACGACGATTTGACGCAGACTGCAAAAAACGGCCTTCAGAAGGCTATACTGCAGATAATAAATTCAAACGAGAAGAGGTTCGTCGACGTATTCAACAACGCCGGACCTCTCAACATAAGGCAGCACTCGCTCGAGCTGCTACCCGGCATAGGCAAGAAGCACCTCGAGGCCATACTGAAGGCGAGGCAGGAGAAGAAGTTTGAGAGCTTCGACGACATAAACAAGAGGGTCACGCTGCTGCAGGAACCTACAAAGCTGATAACCGAGCGGATAATGAGGGAGCTGCAGGGCTCGGAGCGCTTCTACATGTTCACAAAACCATACGTGAAGAGAGAGGGAAGATACTGACCCTACTTGGCCTTGTCCAGGTGTATCGACGGCACTATCAAGGTGCGCTCCGCCTTCATTATCCTTACCTTTACCACATAGGCGAGCCCGCGCTTCCCGATCACGGTTCCTGTCCTTCCCTTGTACCTTGGGTGCGGTATGTTGTGCATGCCTCCCTTCGGCACGATGGCTACCTTGTCGCCTATCGCGAACTCTTTTATTATAGAGCTTGTATTCAACGTGGACGGCTTGTGGTGCCTGGCCAGGTGCCTGGTCTTTCCTACAAGCAGGCCTTGGGATCTCTTTGACATTCTATCACAATGCAGAAGCCCTTTCTTTATCAATGTATTTATACTTTGTTATTCAAATGATTCTGTGTTTATATGGCAGGCTCATCCTCAAAAAAGCCCGTGGTGCTGAAGCCGACGTACACAATAGTCAATATTGTGGCGAATACCGCGCTCAACACAGACCTGGATTTATACGGACTGGCAAAGCTCTCCAGGGACGTGGACTACGAGCCGGAGCAGTTCCCTGGCGCGATACTGAAAGTGCATGACCCTAAGGCTGCGCTCCTGCTCTTCAAGAACGGCAAGATAATCTGTACAGGGGCAAGGACCACATCCGATGTGAGAAAGGCGATAAACCACGCGATAGACCTGATAAAGCGCTACAAGAACGGCGCACGCGGCAGATAGCATGGAGGGCGCGGATACCTGCGTGCTTTGCGGCAGCATACGGGAGAGGAGGAGCTGCAAGCTCGTCTGCGCAAGGTGCGGCTGCACCACCGACTGCGAGGATGGGGGACTCTAGCCGTTTACCTTGATAAATAGCTCAAAAAGAAAGCTTTAAATATGCTACTGGGCGAATACTCTACATCTTGTTTCAGTAACGGATTACGCGTATTCTGCAACAACCCTATTCTCATCCACCCGTGGCGTATGCATTGCATACGCCCGACCATTGACCCTTTAGCGCAAGCGCCTGCCGGTGCGCTTTTACAAAAACACAGATTTTCGCTACGCTTTTGGACAAAATAACTATGTTTAAATATCTGAAACGGCTGTAGTAATACACGTGTTGCCATGTTTAACAATAAACGCCCTCCTGTAATCATAGACAATGGAGCCCTGGACCAGAGGAATACCGCCAGGAGTTTGCTTGTGGACCGCTTCGGGCTGGGGATCGGCGAGGAGCTTTATAAATGGTACAGCGCCAGTAATTTCGGGACCTGGTACTTGCCGATAGACAGGGACATTTTTGCACATTACCTGGTTAACTCGGACGCCCTGCTTGAGCTCGTCCCGTCACCTGGCACCTCGAAGGGCATCAAAACCGGTATTGTCGGAGGGTCTGAAATACGCGATGCACTGGTAGCGAGCGTCATAGTGAGCGTCGCGACCGTAGGCTTTTTGGAGGACGAAAGCAGGCAGAAAAACGCTATAGATGCCGCGCTTGCGATAGATGGATGGAGTAGCTGGGAGGTCCTCCAGAACCCGTTGCCGCACGTTGGCCACCTGGCGTCATTGATCAAGAGGCTTGATGTTTACACCGATGTGTTGAAGATGAACTTTTGGGACGACGTGTTTGAGCCTTTTCTCAACTCTGTAAAAATAAGCGGAATGTTGGGATCGCTGGGCGACACGATTGTGCTCGGAGAGCTGCTTATGAGGTGCATCGACAATACCGAAAGGTGCTTGAGAACCGGTGTTGCTGACCAGGCGATACTGGAGATCCAGAAATTCGGTGCGTATATCCGCACACCGGTCAATTATCTGAGGCTTGACTGAAACCGCTGGGGCATTGTGCTATTTTCTGGCAAAAACAAGGTAGCCGGTGTGCCATACCCCCTTTGTGGACGGCCTGACGCCCTGCTCCCTGACGAGCATGTCCCTCACTATCGTCTCGATCGTTAACGGTTCGGAGAACTTCAGCTTCGAGAGCGTGCTGACAAACTTCTTCACCTGCTCCATGTGAGGCAGGTATCCGACAACATATCCTCCATCCTTCAATGCCTTCTTTGCGCTTTTCAATGCCATGTCTGAATCAGGCATGTCCAAAGTGACAAGGTCCACATCGCTCTCGTCTATCCCTTTTGTCACGTCTCCCTTCTTTATGATAAGGTTGCCGAGCCGCTCGTCCTCCTTGTTCTTTTCGGCTATCTTGATGAATTCTTCCCTGTTGTCGTATGTGGTAACCTCCTTTGCTATCCTAGCCAATGATATTGCGAGCCAGCCGCTACCGGTACCTGCGTCTACGCAGACGCTCTCCTTTCCGACGCCGGTGTATGCGATTATCATGCCGATGTCCTTTGGCAGCACGACCTGCGGCCCCCTTTTAAGCCTCCGGTAGTGCGGCGGCACCAGCACATCATTCGATTCCTTCATCTTTAGACACCTTTTTTGCCCTTTTTGTGACCTTTTTCACCGCCTTCTGTTTTGTCTCTTTCTTCTCCTTCGGAGGCTTCTCCGTCTTCGCTGCGTGTATGACCTCTGTTCTCTTCGGCTCACCGAACGGAGACCAGTCCTTCTTTGTCACGCACTGCGGGTCCAGGTCCATCTCAAACGGCCGCCTGCCTTTTCTTATGACCTTTATTATTGGAGTATGGCAATGCTCGCAGGTCACCCCTGTAGGCTGTATGAGGGAATTCTGCGGCAGCGAATAGGTATTGGTGCACTTCGGGTAGTTTGCACAGGCCGCGAATGTCTTGCCGACCCTGGAGCGCCTTATAACCAGGTCGCCGCCGTCCTTCGGGCACTTCCCGAGCACCTGCGTCTGGTACTGCGCCTTCTTCATCTCTGCCGCTATCGTTCCCTTGTGCTCGTCAAATTTCTTGAGGGCTTCAAGAAGCATCTCTTTGCCTTCGTTGAGGACCTCCTCCTCTGCCTTTGCGCCTTTTGATATGCTTTCCATATCCTCCTCGAGCCGCCTTGTGGTGGTCTCATCCACTATCATCTTGACGCTTTTCTCAAGCGCTTCGTATACGCTCATGCCGAACTTTGTGACGGATATGCTAGTGCCTTCCAGGTAGCCGCGCTTGAAGAGCGTGTCTATTATGGACGCGCGCGTCGCTTTGGTGCCAAGGTTCCTCTTCTCAAGCTCTGATATCAAAGAGGCTTTTGAATACCTTTTTGGCGGTTGGGTCTGCAGCTCCTTCATCTCAACCTTCGATGCGGAGGCGCTCCCTCCCCTGCTGAAGTGGGGGAGCTCCTTCTCCTCAAGCTGCGTATAGTCATAGAATTCAAGCCAGCCCTTGTCGGTTATCTTGGCGCCGTTGGCCGCATACTTTTCGCCGCCGAAATCGGCCACAACGCGCAGCCTTGCTACGGTCGCGGCATCGGCAAACACAGAAAGGAACCTTTTGGCTATCAGGTCGTAGAGCCGTGCCTCTTCCTCTGTCATCCCGGAAGGGACGACCCCGGTAGGGAATATTGAAGGGTGCGCCTCATCGCTCTTCTGCCCCTCCTTGGGGGTGAACTTCCGCTGCTTGAGCAGCATACCGGCAAGCCTTGCATAATTAGGATTCTTCGCCATGTCGGATATTATACGCTGGAGGCCTAGGGTTGGGGGAAGCTTCTGCGATGATGTTCTTGGATATGATATGTATGACCTTTCGTAGAGCGACTGCGCCACTGCCAGGGCCCTTGACGGGTCCATCCGCAGCGCCCTGCTCGCCTCCATCTGGAGGTTTGTCAGGTCGAAAGGCGGATATGGATTTATCTTCCTCTCGGTGGCATCTATGCTCTCTATGGTGCCGTTGGGTGCATGCTGCCTGGTCCTTTCATAGGCCGCCTTTGCGGCCTCCATGCTCTGTATATCGCCTTTGGTATTGGCAAACTCGACCCCGTTGACATGCGCGGTTATCCTCCAGAACGGTTTAGGCACGAACTTCGATATGGTTATCTCGTGCTTCGCAAGCAGCGCTAGCGTCGGGCCCTGCACGCGCCCTATGCTGAGCGATTTGCCGCCAAAGCTCCTCCCGACAAGGGCGTGGGTCAGAGCCCTGCTGAGGTTGATCCCCCATAACCAGTCAAGCATGTGGCGCACCTCGCCTGCGTAAAAATTATTGAGGTCCAACTGGGTGAGGTGCTTGTATGCATCGAGCAGGTCTGCCGTTGTGGTCGTGGAGAACTTCATCCTCCTGGCCCTATCATCAAGCCGCCCCTTGTTCAGGAATTTTATTATGTTGGTGCCTATGACCGTGCCCTCCGTGTCATAGTCGCATGCGTTTATGAACTTGTCGCACTTCTTGGATATAGCCACAAGCGCATCCAGGTACTTCTTCGTGTATTCGGAAAAGGAGCTCACGGAGTGCGATGGCGCCCACTCTATGTCAAGGACAGGGTAGCCCCTGGTTTTGTCCCTCTGCCTTATCGTGAACAGGTGGCCCACCGCGGCTGCTACGTACAGCGTCTCTTTCCCGCCCTTAATCTCGTAATAGCTTATCCGCTCGCTGGTGTGCTTCTGTTCCTGCTTGCCATCCCCGAGCGCCATTGCAAGGCGAAGAGCAACGCTAGGCTTCTCTGCAATTATCAATGTGTCCATACGGTTACCTCTTTCTGCGCCTTCCCCCTGGATGGCTGCGGCGCGATGCCGGCTGGCGGGGTGCGTTCCTGGGCTGAACGGGCTCCATCTTTGAAATCACCCACGCATTGGTGAACCCGATGGCGAAGGCCAGCACGATGGTGCCGTAGAACCCCCAGCCCGCCCCATACTTTATAAATACGATCACCGCAATTATAAAGAGCGCAACCGTAATCCCGGAGAGCGTGAACGCGAGCCCTTCTCGCCTATCGACAAACATGGAGCACCACAAGGCAATTTTATGAATATTTATCTAGTCATATTTATAACACTTGTTGCAGCTCTTATAGCCTCATTCTCGCAGACATTGTACAAGAGGGCGATGACGAAACGCCTCATAGGCCTGCGCGACATACTTGGCATGTTCCTGAAGAAATGGGTGCTTTTGGGCCTTGGCGGCTATATGATTAGCCTGGTGGTGTACCTGTTCGCGCTGTCAAACGCGCCTCTCTCCGTAGTCTACCCTACGTTCGCAAGCACCTTCATATTCATAACCATACTTTCGGCGTTTGCGCTCAATGAGAAGATAGGCAGGCTGAGGGCAATCGGGACGCTTATCGTCTTCCTTGGAATCTTTATAATAGCGCTAACCTTGTGATCGGATGGACAGAGAGAAGAGGAGAAACCTGGCATTCCTCGGGGCGTCGACCATGCTTAGCGCGGTTGGCCAGCTGCTCTTCAAGTATTCGTTCACTAGCGGGGCCCTTTTCATTGAATGGCTCTTACTCGGAATCATCGCATACGGGTTCGCCACCATTGCCTATTTCTACGTGCTCAGCAGGGTGCACCTTTCGTGGGCTTACGGCATAGGCGGGCTGAGCTACATCTTCGCAACGCTGCTAGCCTATTTGGTGCTTGCAGAGAATGTGCCGCCGCTGAGGTGGGTTGGAGTCATAGTTATAACAATCGGGGTCCTGCTGATAGGCGCGAGCTGATTAAGCTATCTCGAGCCTCTTTACCTCGATCTTGTTAATCTGCGTTATGTGGGAGACCTTCGCTGTCATCTCTCCCTGCAGCCTTCCCTCTATTACAGCCGCGACCAGCGCGTCGGAGCTGTTCTCCTTTGAATAAGCCCTGACAAATTCCTCTATCTCCTTCCTTATGCCCTTCAGTCTGGTGTGCGTGGTCCTGGCCCTGGTTATCGCGACTATCTTCAGGGTCGCCTTCGTGCCGTCGTTTGTAGTGACAGGGACGACTATGGAGGCTACGCTTCTGTACCTCCTGATAAGTGACCTTATGTAGCTGTACGGCTGCTCTATTGACATTAGCTTTGTGTGCGCCGCGTCGCCGTTAACGTCAGTGATCCTGACAACAACATTGCTGAACGAGTTCTGGGGGTTGTGCGTTAGCTGCTCCATGCTCACCTTGAGCTTCCTGCCGGCAATCTGCTTCTCGTCATCGGCAGGCATCTCGCATATCCTCTCCTCGTTGAACGACTTAGGAGCGTGCACGGTGAACCATCTCTTCATCTTCCACTTGTCAACGGTCCTCTGCAGCGCCATCGTTATGCACCTCCCTTGATCAGCAGCTCAGCGGTCTGCGGATTATATTTCCAATCTTTCGGGATGCGTCCCTCCCTTCTGTAGTACTTTGTAAGCCTCCATATCTTGGATTCTACCCTGCCCAGCCTCGTCCTGCTGTGCACGTCCCTCTTGTTCGCATTCAGGTGCGCCCTCATGCCCACCGCCTTCTTTATGAGCTGCAGCATGTCCGACGGTATCTCCCCGGAAAGGTTCTTTTCCTTGAGTATCTGCAGCATCCTCTTTCCGGTCGCCTTCTTCAGGTATTTTACGTTGTGCTCCCTTTTGAGCTTCTCGCCTATGAGCGCCGGGTCCATACCCTGCCTCGCATAGGAGGCTATGGTGTCCTCGATCTGCTCCTTTGTCAAGTCGCCATCGTAGCTTGCGCTCTCGATCAGCGGTTTCAGAGAGGCCGATCTTCCCTTCTTCTTCGTGTGCATTCTTGCCATTAATACACTCATTTCGGCTAGGCGCTTATGGATGCCTTCAGCTCCTTGCCCTTGTTTACCTTTATGCCGCGTGCTTTTAGAATAAGCTTCAGCTCATCCTGTGATGCTACCACAGCAGAGTAATATTCTTCAGGAACATTTATATTGATTGATGTTATCTCCCGGTTGAGCGCAAGGCGCTGCTCCGCCTTAGCCTTCCTTACTTGGGAGATTATGTCGTTCAGCATGGCGCCGATGCTTTCGGGGTCTGCCTGTACGACGATGCTGCTGAACACAAGCCCATTCATTATATAATTGTTTGGTGACTCACGCTCCACATATGCTGGAAACCGCCCGTCAAATACGCTCCCCTTGTTGAGCATACTGTTTATCTCTTCGCC
>DAHXLV010000021.1 GCA_027365815.1 Microcaldota archaeon | reverse complement strand
TCGCGTACTTCTTCTTCGCGCCTGATATGCCTGTATCGGTCTTCCTGCCTACGAACACCCCGCGTGTGTAGAAATCCTCAAGCTCCAGCTCCATGTTCTCAGGCAGCTTTGCATTGAACTCCTTGAGGAAGGCGAGCGCGTCCTCCTTCGTCTTGCTGCCAAGCAGCAGCACCACCGAATCCGTGTCACCGTAAAGCACCCTGAAGCCCCGGTCCTCAGCCGCCTTTATCGTGTCCTTGATATACTGCCTCCCGTAAGCGGTAACGCTGCCGGCGCAATCCCGCGAATACCAGCGCGACCTTGCGTATCCGAGATATCCATAAAACGAGTTGGATAATATCTTCAGCGCAGATGACCTTGCCCCAAGGAACTTATCATCCGGGTTCTTCTTGTACTGCTTCTTCACGCTCGCTCTCTGGTCTATCAGCATCTTCAATATGTTTGGTATGATCCCCTTCCTTTTCTTGTCGAACTTCGTGCCAAGCGGCGACTCGTAGTACTCCGTGCAGTCGTAGCAGACCGTTGCCGGGTCTATGTTGTACGATATGATTATCGACGGGTACAAACCCCTGAAGTCGAATATGAGCAGGTTGTCGTAGATCCCCGGCTCGGGGGTCTTCACGTATGCGCCCTCTATGGGGCTCGCAAGCCTTGTGCGGATCTCTCCATCGGTGGGCTTGTTGGGTATCATCTCGTTCGCCCTGTTCGCGTACCGCATGCACAGGTAATCCACCAGCTGGCCGGTTGTCGACACAGCCGTGTCGCTCAGCACATCACCTGTGGTTCGTGACATCTCTATCATTATCGGCACGAACATGTCATAGACCTCCTGCAGCGCATACGAGTCGCTCAGGTTGTATTCAGCAAGCGTTTCAAGCTCCTTGGCCGTGCCATCCCACAGCTTGTATATGTTCATCTTCTCCACGTTAGTCTTCTTGCCCCCGCTTATCGCTTCGTACACGTTCTTGAGCGTATAGCTGTTGAGCTTGAGTATGCTCTCGGCCGCGCCGACTATGGATATGAACTTGACAACCTGGTACATATCCACGTGCACCATGCCGCCTATCTTGACGCGCTGCACGAGCCCGTGGCTCTCCAGCCTGGTTTCCCCCTCGTACCTGCTCAGGTTGAATTTAACCCCTATGCGCCTCGCCCTGTCGAGCAGGTACCTTATGTCGAAGTTGGCCGAGTTGTAACCCACTATTATGTCGATGTCGAGCTCTCTCACCCTCTTTGCAAACGCCGCGAAGAGCTCCTTCTCATCCTTTACTACAGAAACAAATTCCTTGTTTACCTGCCTGAACGTGATCACCCCCGCCCCGGAGCTGCCGCCTGAGCGGTAAGTGTAGCTTATCATTATCACCGGATCCTTGTCGGGCCTTGGTATGCCCAACGGGTTGTACACCTCTATATCGAAGCACATCATGTTGTACTCAACAGGCTTGGAGCTCTCAAGCGGCCTCATGCCTTTAAGTGAAAGCCTGCCGCCTACCTCGACCTCGATTTCGTAGTTTGCCAGCGGGGTCAGGTCCTTGTCTATCGTGTACCTCTTGGCAAAAGGTATGTCATATTCGTAGCAGGTGCCGTACCTGCCCATCGCGCCGCTGAGCTTCGGCACACCCATCGGGCTCTTAACGAAGATCTTCAGCGCATCCTCCTCCTTTCCGAGCACCCTGCGCTTGCACGCCTCTATCTTTGCGGCCCTTATGCTCCCTCCGCTGTCCGCAGCCGAGACGCCCATGAGCTCCGTCAGGTCGATCTTCGATGAGGGCACCAGGTAGAAATAAGGCTTGAAGGCGCTGTCGAATACCTCGTAGGTTTTCCCGTCAGAGCCCTTAAGCGTCAGGCGTATCTCAGCAACGCCCTCGCTGTTAAGCAGATAGTCTATATCGAGCACAGCCCCCTCTATCTTCACATAAGCACCAGGTGTTTAGCACAAAGCGGAGGAAGCGCCGGCGTTTTTACTTCTTCTCCTCGATCTTGGTTCTTGTTATTACCAACGGCGGTATAAGGCCAAGCGAGTATGCCAGCAACGTCCCTGTAGCACCGCACCTGAAGTTCAGGTTGTTGAGCACTTCCTCAGCCACTTCAGGGGGCAGCATGTGGCTGTCACTCCACTTCTTCGATACGCTTGCCACATTCTCTTTGCTGTCCTCTATCTCAACATAACCTCCAAGCTTCAGCTCTCCGATGCTCTTGGCGCCCTTCGCGTCGCTGTCGAAGTAGGTGGCTGCGAACTCGTAACTTACCTTTATCTTTGTACCGTCAGCAGAAACATCGTTTATGTTGTAGTCAAGTTTTGGGAACTTCTGCTTACGCAGGTCTGCACTGGGCTCAAGCTTGCCCTCTACCTTGGATATTACGAATGCTGTCATCATTCAATCACGTAAGATTCAATCTGTTCTAAAGGTATTTAATACATTGGGGCGCCGCCCACCATCGTCGCAAAATCGCCAGCAATAGGGTTAAAATACCTTCCAAAGAAATAGATGTGGTGAATCTATTGCTCAGGAATTTGGCGCTCGCTGCAGTGCTGCTTGCGCTGCTTGCAGTTCCGCTTGCCGGCGCGTCATATACGATTACGCACATAACTACGCAGCTTTCCCTGAATGCGAACAACACGGCGAGCGTGCGCGAGATATACACCATCTATCTGACCAACAGTTCGATAAGCCAGTACCAATCCAGCAGGTCTGCGCTCAACCTTACGCTAAGCAACTGGCAGCCTATCATAGGCTCTGCGCTGACCCAGCATATCATAAATCCAAAGAGCGGGGTATACGGCTTCAAGCTTTTCCCTGGACCATTGACCACCAGCATAACGGGCGAGCAGCTTGCCGACATAATCATTACATACGGCGTAAAGAACGTCACAAGCGTGCGCGAGATAGCGCCAAGGGTGTTCTTCTACTCGTTCAACACCCAGGTGTTAAACTTCCAGTACGGGCCAAGCGGCGAGATACTGGATCCCAACACGACGCTGACCATAATAATGCCTAGCGGGGCCACGATAAAGAACGTTTATCCAGTGCCAGATCTGCCTGCAAACCTGCTTACCAGCAACTTCACCAACGTTACAAGCATGTCATGGTTCTACCAGGAGCCGCTGTCGAAGTTCTCGCTCACATTCACGACCCAGCAGAGCGTCCAGGGCGAGGTGATTGCCTTCTTCTCGGCAGCATACAACTTCCTTGGTGTCTTCACGTACATCCTCATCATACTCGTTGTCTTCTTCTTCATCCTTTACACCTACCTGAAGGTAGAGCGGTGAGCAGGGGTGCACGAATACGAGGTCAAGACGCTAGACTTCCTCGCGGGGAAGAGCCCTGCATCTTTGGATGAGCTGCAGGCGGGCACAGGGCTTGCGAAGGACCAGGCTATGTGGGCTGCAGAATCGCTCCTCAAGTATGGGGCCGTATCGGTAAAGAGAGGCGCATCCAGGTCGATACAGGTAAGCGAGGAGGGCAGGCGCTACGCGAAGGAGTTCCCGGAGGAAGCTCTTGTAAGGTCCCTGGCGAAGAAGAAGGAGAAAATATCGAACATCAGGGACCAGATAGGCCTGAGCTGGGCGAAGAGGAACGGGTGGATAACGATAAGCAACGGTGAAGTGTCCCTAACCAATGAGGGTGCGAAGCTCGCGTCCGGCAGCAAGCAGTACCAGCTCAGGGAGCTGCTAGGCAAGCTCATCGATTCCGGGCCAGAGCCGCCAGCCGGCATTGCCGATAGGTACAAGGATGCCATAGCGGACCTGGCAAAAAGGAAACTGGTCGATATGAGGGAGAGGAGCCAGATAGAGTCCATATCGATCACAAAGGCCGGGGCGCTGCTGCTGTCGAAGGAACCAAAGGAGCGAGGCATAGGGGTGCTGACAAAAGAAATGATAAAAAACGGTGCGTGGCATGACAAGCAGTTCAAACCCTACGACATAAATGCCCCCACTGACGTTTCATACCCAGCCAGGCTCCACCCTGTGCGTGAGTTCACCAACAGGATAAGGCAGAAATGGTTCGAGATGGGCTTCATAGAGGTAGAAGGCCCGATAATAGAGAGCGCGTTCTGGAACTTCGATGCGCTGTTCTCGCCCCAGGACCACCCCACTAGGGAGATGCAGGACACATTCTACCTGTCCAACCCCAAGCAGCTGACCATAGAAGACGTCGAGCTCATCGGCAAGGTCAAGAAAATGCACATCCAGGGCTGGAAGGAGGATTGGAACGAGCAGCTTGCAAGGAGCTCAGTGCTGAGAACCCACACCACCAGCGTATCCGCCAGGTACATGAAAAAGCTGGCAAAAGCGGTGGAATCAGGCTCTCCGACGAAGATGTTCTCCATAGGCTCTGTCTTCAGGAACGAGACAATGGATTACAAGCACCTCGCCGAGCTGCGCCAGTATGATGGCATAATCGTCGGTGACAACCTCACGCTGTCGAACCTGATACACACGCTGAAGAGCTTCTACTCGAGGCTAGGGCTTGACGATGTCAAACTCGCGCCCTCATACTTCCCGTTCACAGAGCCGAGCCTAGGGTTCTTCTACTATGATGAGGCGCACGGCGACATAATAGAGCTGTGCGGCGGCGGCATAATACGCAAGGAAATAACCGCGGCTATGGGGCTGAACAAGACCGTACTGGCCTGGGGCGGGGGTGTGGACAGGTTGCTGCTCAACGACAAGATATTCGGCGTCGGCACCCTGCCGGAGCTCTACAAGAACGACATCGCCTGGCTCAGGACGAGGGGCGGCATAAAGGTGTGAACGATGGCGATAACCTCTTTCGACATAAAGGACATACAAACCGCCAATGGGGGGAAGCGGGAGCTTACCGATGTGGTAACCGAAATGGGCATAGAGATAGAGGAAGCCACAAAGCAGGAAATAAAAGTGAACATAGACCCCAACAGGCCGGACCTGCTGGATTTCGTGGGCATGTACAGGGCTATATCAAACTTTACCGGAAAGAAAAAGCCGCAGGACAACCGCTACAAGATAGCCAATCCGCCTGCGATGACGATAGAGGTGCAAGCTCCTGTGAAGAAGGTGCGTCCCTATATAGCAGGCATAGTTGTGAAGAACGCAGACCTTTCCGGCCAGAAACTGAAGTACCTGATAAACTTCACAGAAAAGCTCGCAGACACGTACGGCAGGAAAAGGAAGAAGCTAGCCATAGGCATCCACAGCATGGCGGCAATAAAAGGCAGCCTCACATACACGGCAGTCGAATCAGGCAGCATAACCCCCCTGGGGTCAAGCAGGCAAACCAGTTTCGACAAGCTGATGAAGGAGCACGCAAAGGGCATAACCTACCAGGATGCGGTCCCCACATTCGGCAGAAGCTACCTATACCCGCTGCTGAAGGATGACTCCAAAACGATCGCGCTGATACCTGTGACAAACTGCGAGGAGACAAAAATCACCGAGAGCACAAAGGATCTGTTCATAGACATAACGAGCACGTCCGAAGTGGCGCTGGGCAACGCCGCAGCTATTATCGCATGCTCTTTCATAGATTCCGGCGCGGACGTATACCCTGTAGAGGTATCGTATGGAAAAACGAAGAAGACCACGCCACACCTCGAATACCGCGAGATGAAGGTCAGCATGTCAAAGGCCGACGGCACGCTTGGCATAGTGACCGGCAGGCACAACATCATATCCTTGGCGAACAGGATGGGGCACACCGCAGCGAAGTACGGAGCCAACGTGCTGTTCTATGTGCCGCCATACAGGATCGACGTGCTCAACGAGCAGGACATAATCGAGGACATAGCCATAGCCTATGGATACAACCGCATAACGCCCACGGCGATATCCGGGGTGACATCCGGCATGGCAAACGATTCCGTCGAAAACGACAACAAGCTGGCGTATGTGATGGTGGGCCTTGGCTACACCGAGGCGATAAACAGCGTGCTTACAAGCGAAGAGGTGAGTTTCGCCAACATGGGCTGGAAGCCCCAAAAGGATAGCTACGTTAGCATAGCTGACTCCAAGACGTCCTCGATAACCATGCTCAGGCCGTCGCTGCTGCCCGGCCTGCTCCAGAACATAGCGGCGTCAGCCAGCGCGACCATGCCGCAAAGGCTTTTCGAGATAGGCAAGACATTCCATGTTAAGGGAGGCAAGCCTGTGGAAGGGAAAAGGATTGCAATGGTGGGTGTGCACTCGAAGGCAAACTTCTCAGAGATAAAGAGTGTAGTGGAGGCGCTGTTCGGCCAGATGGGGACCGAATTCAAGCCGGAGCGCCACGACAGCCCAGCTTTCATACCCGGAAGGTGTGCAACCGTCTCCGCCGGCGGCATAACCGCCACGTTCGGGGAGGTGCATCCGATGATCCTGAAGAGCTTCAAGATAGAGGAACCGGCCGTAGCCGCAGAAATCGTATTGGTCTAACGCATTATCTGCCTTCCTTGTGCAGCTTCTTAATGCGCTCCTCCAGACCAGCGCCTGTCAAACTGGAAAGGTCAACCCTCAGAATATCAAAGCCATTCGGCAGCGTATACAAATAAGCTGGATCCTTGTTCACGTTCCTGCTCCCTTCGAGCGCATGCAGCGCGCCTCCGACACGCAGCATGGCGTCATCGATGTCCCTGCTGTCTAACTCCCCCGCAAGCGCGTTTTCGAACTCCCTGAGCAGAAGCATAAGCTTGAGTTTTGCGCCTTGGGTTTTCCTAGAGAATGCCTCCCCATCTTCGGTCACCAAATATCCGTGCAGGTCCGCACTGTACTCGAGCAGCCCGCCCTCCGCCATCCTCCCAATTATGGAAGGCAGCTCTTCGCGCGTTACCTTATATTCAAGGCTCAGCCTCTCAAACAGCCCTTCACTGTCAGGGCGTATGAATCCCTTCTGTGAGCCGATAGCAAATCCTAGGATCCTCGCATGCATCCCATAATCGGCCTGGCTAAGTTGCGCTTTCACCATAATACCGCACAAAACGCTGGCCTGTCCAGATATTTATGCTTTATCATACTCCGTGGAACCAGAATCCCTTCTCTCCGCCCTTCTTTGCTGCCGGGCCCTTCTTCCTGCCAAGTATCCTGTCCTTCAGCGTAAGCTTCTGCGCAGGCTTCGGGTTTTCCTGCTCCGCCATGCTGGCAGCGTATTCCTTCTGCCATTCGTGGAACTTCACAAGCTTCTCCTCCGACATCCTCTGCATCTTCTCGTCCCAGCTGCCCTTCATCCTCTCCCACTCCTCCTTTGTGTAGCCGTACGGAGGGTGCTCTCTTATCTTCGGCGAGAAGTACGCATAGGAATAGAACTCCTTCACATAATCGTAATCTCTTTCTGATATCCTTGCCGGGTCTATCGTCACGCCCTCCTTGGCCAAAACCTCTATGAGCTCCTGCTGGCTTATCTGCTCTCTCCTGTTTTTGGCCCCTTTTGGGTTGTATATTATCGTTATCCTTGACTTGGCGAAGTTGACCGACGCCTTTATTATCGGATCCATTATGGAAAGCCTGTATTGCAGCCTCGCCGCATGCTGCGGATCCACCATGCCCTTCTGGTCCACCCCGGAGAAAACCACCTCTTTTATCATCCTGTACGGCATCCTGTACCTGTTGCCCTGGTCGTCCGTTATGCAATCGTCTTCAACCGCTCCCATCTGGCGTTCCCGCTCCAGGTCCTGCTTGTATTTGCTGCCCCCCTCGGTCTGCCTGTGGTCCATCTAAACGCACCGGTTCAGCAGTCGCACGATCCTCCGCATCCGCAGCTGCCTTCAGAGCTCTCCTCCGCGCCGTTTCCGCATCCGCACGAGCCTCCCCCGCCGCATCCGCACGAGTCGCCCGCTTCCTCAGTTTCAACGGCCTTTGGAACATCCGATGTGGCTCCGGCAGCCTTCTGGGCTACCTGCTGAGCTATTGCGATCTTCGGCCTTGCGGTTGCAAAGTTTGCCAGCCCCATGCCGCCGTTTACTGGCAGCGCGAAG
>DAHXLV010000015.1 GCA_027365815.1 Microcaldota archaeon | reverse complement strand
ACGAGACGGTAGACCCTAAGAACAAGGACCAGGTAAACAGGACCCTGGGCATAATAGAGCGGATGAAGTAGCTAGCTGCCGTCCGTGAAAAGCATCTCGTTCGCCGCCTTCAGTATCTTATCCTTGCTTGCCTGGCTCGAGAGCAGGCTGAACAGCTCCGTGTATCCTATCTTGGGGTCTGCCCCGAATTCCTTGAGCTTTTGCGCTAGGGTCAGCATGCCGAGTTCCTTTATCGGCATGTCGCCAATTTTCCCTTCGCGCAGCTCGTCTATCATCAGCTCGGTGCCCGGGCTTGAGAGCTGCGACGTGTCGATGGACAGGAACGCCTTCGGCGCATAGCGCATAGTCAGGGCATGCACCTGCAGGTCGGCCTTGTCGAACCCCTTTGCGAGCGTGCCGTTTATCTTAATGCGCACTATCGGCTTTGCCCCTTTTCCTGAAATAAGGCGCTCTATCTCGGCATCGCATTTTTCCAGAAGCTCCGATGGCTTTGCGTCCTTGACCTCTATTGTGCCAAGCACGTACGGCCTGGAGTTTATCTGCACAAAGCGGTGCGTACCATCCTGTGTGTCGAACACGATGAAGCCCTTGCTTGCCTGCTCCTCCCCTTTCATCTGCGTCAGCACTGTGCTTCCAGGTATGAGCAGCTTCTTGCCGTGTACGCTTGCCTCCTGCCTGCTGTGCATGTGGCCCGACACATAGAGGTCGAAGCCCTTCGGGAGGTCAGCGTATCTTATGAAGTGCTCGCTGTACGGGAGCATCTCGTATACCGACTGGTGGAACATGAATATGCTGAATGCGCCTTTGGTCGGCTTAGGGTCCAGCCCAGCCAGCCTTTCTTTAACCAGCTCCTCGGCGATCCCCCCAAGCCCGAATACAGAAACCTTCTCGTCACCCTTCTGTATCACGGTGGTGGCCTCGCTGGTGTCTGCCAGGAGCCCTGCAAGCGAAAGCAGCCTTACAGCATTGTCCTTGCCTTCAGCTATCCTCTCGTGGGTCCCTGGTATCGCGATTATCGGCGCGCTCGTGTGTATGGGGGTGGCGCCGTTGTGGCCGACTATCGAGGCACCCCACCTTTTCTTTGAAAGCTCCCTGAAGATGTTTATCGCTTGGGATATTACCTCCGGCCTTGGATACCTCTTGTCGAATATGTCGCCAGGTATGAGCACAGCGTCGGAAAGCCTGCTCGCCTCCTCGAGCGCCTCCCTGGCCTGTGAGAATGCGTCGTCCTCGAACCTTTCATAGCCTAGATGCAGATCTGAGACTATGGCTATCTTCATGCTGTCACTGGCTTGCCGCCCTGGCCGGACTTGATCATGCCCTCTATCTGCTCCCTGAGCGCCTTTTCCTTCCTTACCGCCTCGTCGTACTGCTTGGTTACGATCGAAAGCCTCATTTCATTTGACTCCTGCCGCTCCTTGACGCTCTTTACTGCTTCCTCTTTCGCCGTCTCTATCATCACGCCGCCTATCGTGGAATAGACTTTCCCTTTTGCCTTGTCAAGCTCTTCCATGGCTCCCTTCAGCTCCTCCCTTTGCTCTGCGAACTGCGCCTTCTGCAGCGCAAGCGACTGCAGCTGCTCTTGGAGGGCCTGGTAATCCGCGGTGAGCTTCTCTACATCGTCTTTTGCCATATTATCGCTCTTGTTTTGGTGTTTTTATTCCTACCTGTCGATCTCCGCAAGCACAACGTCAAGGCTTCCGACTATAGAGAAGAGGTCAGCGAACCTGTAGCCTTCCGATATCTTTGGCAGCACAGACAGGTTGGCGAATGCCGGCGACCTGAGGGATATCCTGTACGGGCGCTGCTTGTCCGGTATCATGTAGATTATCCCTTCGCCCCTGGGGAGTTCCTCCTGCATCAGCACGGTGTCAGGCTTCGCGGCTGGTCCTATCAGCCTTATAGGCATCCCTTTCGTGTCGCCTTCCGGCATCATTTCGACCGCCTGCCTGATTATCTTTATCGACTCCAGCATCTCCTCATATCTCACCCTGTACCTGTCGTACGCATCGCCGCGCTGGTAGGTCGGCACCTTGAAGTCCAGCTTGCCGTACACGTAATAGGGGTGCGACTTCCTGGCATCCTCCTCCACCCCGGATGCACGGAGCACAGGCCCAGACACGCCGTAAGCTATCGCGTCAGGCTTGCTCAGCACCCCCACATCCTTGGTCCTTTCCATGAATACGCTGCTTGAATCAAGCACGTCGGGGTATACGCTTATCTTGTCTTCCAGGTAGTCTGCGAGCGCCAGGCACCGCTCCTTGAAGTCCTCAGGCATGTTCTTGTTGAACCCTCCTAGCCTGAGGTTGACGTAGAACATCCTTCCCCCTGACACGTCTTCGAGGAGCTTCAGCACCTTCGCCCTGTCTCTGAAGCACCACATGAAAGCTGTGAATAGCTGGCCTACGTCGTTGACCATTGTGCCGAGCCATAGGAGGTGGCTGGCTATCCTCTGGAATTCCAAAAGTATCACACGCGCGTACTGCGCCGGCTCCTTCACGGGGATGCCTAGCGCCTTCTCTACAGAATTGACATAAAGGTCGTCCCAGCTGAGCGGCGCTATGTAGTCCAGCTTTTCTGTATACGACGGGTTCTGCATGTACATCCTGGTTTCCATCAGCTTCTCGACCCCCCTGTGCAGGAAACCTATGTGGGGCTCTACGCTCTTTATCGTGTCGCCGTCGACGTCGACGACCAGGCGCAGCACCCCGTGCGTCCCGGGGTGTATCGGCCCTACGTTTATACGCATTATCGCCATCATTCCACCTTGCGGTATTCCTTGCCCCAGGCGAAGCTCTTCCTGAGCGGCGCATCCTTGCCATTCCAGAGCTCTAGCAGCAGGCGGTCCGCCTTCCTGCCCTTTATAGATATCCCGAACATCTCCGAAAGCTCCCTTTCGTACCAGTCTGCTGCAGGATACATCTTCATTATCGTGTGCACCTCCGGGTTTTCGGGCGGCAGCTTCGCTATGATTATTTCATCCTTCCTATCCGCTGTGCTGTAGAACAGGTATACTACCTCTACATGGTCGTTCCGGTCCACAGCCGTTATCTTCTTCAGGTAGTCGAATCCCTTCGCCTTAAGGTCTGCGCAGGTTTTCGCTAAGTCCTCTGGTTGTATATCCATCAAAATTACCGCGTATTCTTTCTTGCAGCTTCATGAGCGCTCCGAAAAGGTTTTCCGGCCTGGGAGGGCATCCCGCCACATAGATGTCTACAGGCAGCACCTGGTCTATGCCCTTTATTATGTTGTAGCTCTCCCACCATGGCCCTCCGGACGTTGCGCATTCTCCGTACGCTATCACGTAGTTGGGCTTCGACATCTGCTCATACAGCCTTTTCACCCTTGGGGCGACCGACTTGGTGACCCATCCGGCGACTATCATGACGTCGCACTGCCTGGGGGTGCCCCTGAAAAGCAGGTAGCCCCTGCGCTCTGCATCGATCCTAGCCGCCCCGAAGTCCATAAGCTCCATGGCGCAGCATGCGAGGCCGAACTGCAGCGGCCATAGGGAATTTGACCTTCCCCATTTTACGATGTCTTTCGCCTTTATCTTTGCTATGTCGCTCATCCTGCTGAACATTGCAGGTGCGTATTCCTTCCTGTACGGCTTGAGCGACTGCTCCGTCAGCATGCTCATCTCCTGCTCCGCATTGATGAACTGCTCCATCGTATACGGCTCATCGTTTCCTTCCATCACCACCACGTATCATGAAGTATCCAGCGAACGCAAAGGCTAGCGCCATCACTGCAAGCCCCATCGCAAGGGTGCCGTTGGCAAAGCTCGCCTGCCGCAGTGCGGACGACCATACAAGTAGCAGAACCGCTACAAGCTCGAACGGCAGAAACATCATAAAGAATGGAAGGTACTCGTTTATCACGTCCCTGTTCCTGCCTATGGTGGCTTCCGCGCTCTCATAGGGCGAGCCTTTCACAGCGTTGCCATTGGTCTTGTGCCTTAGCAGCTTGGCAGTAAGGAGGAGTGATATGGGAACGAATACGGATATTGCGGCAAAGACAAGCACGGCGATATAGTCGTAATTCATGCATCCCACTGTGTCATTTTATTATATGTTGCTTTCTATCCTTTTATTTGTTGTGTGAGTGCTGCTGGATGCCCTTTGTTGTTTATTCGGAGGATAATGTTACATCAATGAACATAGGCGGGGCCCTGCTCGCTGAGGGGAACTTCGAGGAGGGCGGGCGCATATCCAAGTACAGGCACTTCAGCCGCGGGAATGTCGACGCCATTGCGCTTGATAAGGACATGCTGTCCTCTGATTTCCTGGACAGCATCCTGAAAACAGACCTCATAATATTCGTATGCAGCCATAGCAGCTCCAGGGGGGTCGCATCCTTTACAGTCCACTATGAAGGCAATTGGTCAAACGAGGCGAAGCTTGGTGGCAGGCCGAAGGAGCTCAGCGTTGCCGCACCTGAATTCGGGCTGG
>DAHXLV010000009.1 GCA_027365815.1 Microcaldota archaeon | reverse complement strand
AGTCCCTACTAGAAATAGCATCGTATCACTTTATGCCATCAGGTGTTATCCGTATCACGCCCTCGCCCTCCTGGTTTACCGGAGAGTCCACCAGCCTGACTATCCGCTTGTCCTCCTTGCTTTTCCTCAGGTAGAGCATGGTGGTGGCAGCATGTGCAAGTATGTTGCCGCCTATCGGGGTAGTAGGGTCCCCAAACAGCATTCCAGGGTTGTCCATCACCTGGTTGGTCACGTATACCGCAAGGTTATACTTGTTTGCGAGCAGCGCCAGTCTGTGTATGTGGGAGTTGAGCTTCTGCTGCCTCTCATTAAGGGCGCCCCTTCCTAGGAACTCTGCTCTGAAGAGCGACGTGAGCGAATCGACTATTATAAGTTTTATGTTCTTCTCCACTATGAGCTTGTCTGCCCTTTCTGCAGTGAGCACCTGCTGGTCTGTGTTTAGCGCCCTCACTACGACTATGTTTTCGAGCGTCTTATCAGGGTCTAGCCCGGCTGCCTTGGCCATGGACACTATCCGTTCTGGCCTGAATGTGCCTTCTGTGTCTATGAACAGCGCATTGCCGCCCAGTCCTCCCTCCTTCTTCGGGAGCTGCACGTTTACCGCGAGCTGGAACCCTATCTGGGTCTTGCCGCTTGCAAACCTGCCGTAGACCTCCGTTACAGCGTCTGTCTCAACCCCGCCGCCGATCAGTTCGTCCAGGTCCTTCGATCCTGTGGATATCCTGCCGATATCCTCCCTCCTTTTCAGTATCGCCTTTGCGGTCTCATAATTGAGCGTGGTCGCCTCCCTGGCTGCGTCTATTGCCTTCTTTGCTGCGTCTTGGCTTATGCCGCACGCGTCCGATATGTTGGCCGGGAAGGCTCCGGCTACCTTTTCCAATGTGTCTATGCCTGCCGCCCTTAGTTTTTCGGCGGATGTGGGGCCGATGCCAGGCAGGTCCTCAAGTTCATGCGGAGCTTTTTCTTTTGGCATGAAAACACGCAGTCTATATTCTCATTTGAGCTTTTTAGCTGTTTGGTCGCAATTCAACGATGCCTGCATGTGTTGCCTTGCATGCGCGTTGGCGCGCATGACTGCGTCTGATATTTATAGCTTGCAGGCATTAGGATATTGAAAGAAGAAATAGTGCCAGCGTGTTTCCACGCTGGCAAGGCGACCAGTTCTTCACGACCTTCCTACAGTAGAGAACCCGTAATAAGGTTAGCGTAGTATAGTTCTAAAAAGCTTTCTTATAAGATGTATTAGCGGAATATAATTTCATATAAATGGAATAGTATGGGCTTCCTTACTCTCGACATAAAGGGCGTTGTGGCTGCGCTGGCACTGGCATTCTTGTTCCTGCTGTTTGGGAACTTCAGCCTGCTTTTCTTAGCGTTCATGCTCTACTTTTTGCTGCTTTCCGCGCTGGTCACCAATGCAGGCAGGCAGAGGAAGAGGGCCCTGGGTGTTTACCAGAAGAGCAGGAGCATAGCCAATGTGATATCGAACGGTACAGGCCCGCTCATCTTCACATTTGTATTCTTTGTTGGCGCCTTGAACGGCTCTGCGGTCTGGGCAATTGCCGGGCTCGCAGGTTTCGGTGCCAGCGTAGCGGCTGTGACCTCAGACAAGTTCAGCAGCGAGCTTGGGGTGCTTGACGGCCAGCCGAAGGACCTGTTTACACTGAAGAACGTTAAGAAGGGGGCTTCAGGGGGGATCACCACGTTCGGCCTCGCCGCCGGTCTATTCGCTGCGCTGCTGGTGGCTGTGCCTTTCTCTTTCATAGTCTTCAGAACAGGGGTGCCCATTGCCCAGCCAGCCGGGATTGCGCTCTACGCGCTCATTGCGATAGCCGCAGGCGGCTTTGTAGGGACTGTTGTCGATTCCGTGCTCGGCCATTTTGAAGAGAGGGGCATAGGTAACAAGTTCTCCTCAAACTTCATATGCAGCGTGTGCGGCGGTTTGGTAGGCGCGTTGCTGCTTGCCCTGATAATATGATGCGCCAGCCGGGATTTGAACCCGGGCATTGAGCTTGGGAAGCTCAGATCCTACCAGGCTAGATTACTGGCGCTGTTACGCTGTGTTACTGGTGGGATTGCTCGCTTGCCCTCTTAAAATGTTTGCCTTGTCTGTCATCTCCCATGGCATGCCCTCTTTGCCGAAATGGCCGTATGCTGCTGTTTTCGAGTATATTGGGTTCCTGAGCCCCAGTTCCCGTATTATGGCGGACGGCCTGAGGTCAAAATTCTTCAGTATCAACGCTTCCAGGGCTTTTTGCTGGACCTTATTTGTGCCGAAGCAGCCCACATGCACGCTGATTGGATGCGGATACCCTATGCAGTATGCTATCTGTATCTCGCATTCCTCGGCGAGGCCGGCGGCCACCACGTTCTTTGCTATATACCTGGCCATGTAAGCTGCCGACCTGTCAACTTTGGACGGGTCCTTGCCTGAAAATGCGCCGCCGCCGTGCCTGCCCCTGCCGCCGTAGCTGTCTACAATTATCTTTCTGCCGGTTACGCCTGTGTCTGCGGCCGGCCCGCCGAGCACGAACCTGCCCGTCTGGTTTATGAATATTTTTGTCCTTTGGTCCAGCCATGCACCCATAACAGGCCGTATGACTTTCTCCAGTATCTCTCCGCGCAGCTTTGCGATGTCGCAATCCTTGTGATGCACAGATACCACTACGGCTTCCGCCCGCCTAGGGATCCTGCCTTCATACGCTATGGTTACTTGGCTTTTGCCGTCTGGCAATATGCCCAGTATGCTGCCGCTCTTCCTTGCTTCGGCAAGCTTTGCGGTTAGGGAGTGCGCCAGCACTATGGGCAGGGGCATCATCTGCTCGGTCTCGTTTGTGGCGTAACCAAACATGAGCCCCTGGTCCCCCGCGCCCTGCTCTTTCGCATCGACGCCTTGCGATATGTCAGGGCTCTGGAGGTGTATCAGGACCAATATCTCTGATTTGTCGGAAAATCCTAAATCCGGGTCCGTATACCCTATGTCGCGTATTTTGCGCCTGGCCACCTCCTTGAAATCCACATCGGCTTTAGTCGTGACCTCGCCGGCTATGCAGCAGAAATCTTTAGTTGCGAGCGTCTCTACCGCAACTCTGCTGTTAGGATCCTTCTCCAGGCATGCATCCAGTATCGCATCGCTTATGGCATCGCACACCTTATCCGGATGCCCTTCTGTGACGCTCTCTGAAGAGAAGTATCGTTTCATGATCCTTATGCTCTTCGAAGGGTTTAAATTGGACCATAGTGCGCGTTTGTATCTGCATACATTTGTTGTCTGTTAGACACAAAACGGAAGAAAAGGTAGCCAGATAACGTTCTCCTGGCTATCGTATGTAGGTTGGATGCTGCTCTTGCGGGGAGCCTGGCGCCCCCTGCTGCGCCGGGAAGGAAGCCGTCATCTGCTGCTCTATCTCCTTTATTGTCTGCGCTGTCTTCTCTATTATCTTGTCGAGGTTCTTTGTGTCTATCGTTAGCCCGAGCCTGTCGGCCAGTGCTATGAGGACAGATTTTGCTGCGGCCGCATCGAGGTCCACGAAGTTAGTCTCGCCCATGAGGCAGACGCCGTCCAGCTTCTTGTGCTTCGCGAATGCGATAATCAGCCCTGCCGAGCCCCATATCATGCCCTTTGACTGGCCGAATATGACGGTCGATCCCTTGAACGTGCCTATGACCTGCTTGCTGGTGGCGTTGCCGAACACGCGAGGCGTGCCGGTTATCGCCTCTCCTGTCGTGTAGCCACCTATCGTGTAGATGAATTTTCCCTTGAGCTTGTCCTTGAAGAAGCTCACTATTTTATCATTGACCTCGTATTGGCCCTCTGGGGTCACTGCCTGGTCGTCACCAGTCAGTACAACGATGTCGTTGCCCCCTTTCTTCCTGCTCTTTATGAAGTAGAATCTGTTGCTTGCTAGCCTTATCCCACCATTCTTGAGCATTATGACCTTGTGCGGGAAGTGGTTTGAGTACAGCGTCGCTAGCTTTTCGCCTTCAAACTCATTCTTTAAGTGTTCAGCCACAAGCTTGCCGACGTTTCCTATGCCCGGCAGGCCGACTACCAGTATCGGGTTGTTCAGCTTCGCCTCCTTTTCCCATTCTATTACTGTGTGTTCCTCTTCCATGTTATCATATCTGCGCCAGGATGTCCTCCTTCTCCTTCCTGAGTTTCTCCTTCTCCAGCTTAAATATCCCCTTCTTGAGTTTTGTTGATATGTCTGTCTCTGCCTTCTTTATCTTGTTTTCCGCCTCTACATAATCCTTTCCATCCGCTATGAACCTATATTTCGGGGCGCTTATATAGGATACCTGCACTCCCTCGTGCTCTGCTGCCGCGAGCAGCCCCCTGAGCTCGGTGGCTCCGTTCTCTGTGTTGTGCGTCTGTATCGTGGCGATGTAGGAGACGGTGTGCTTCTTCTCCTTCCTGTTTGCTTCGATAGCCTTCTGTATCTCCTCCTTGAGCCTTTTTGGTATTTTCAGCGCTTCGAACTGCTCGGAATTGTCGGCCGCGTGCTGAAACAGGTTGGCGTACGTTCCAAACTCTATGTGTATATCCTGCAGCTGTGCATCCTTGCCGTTTATGCCTGCCTGCTTGGCAGCCTGCTGCAGGAGCGCAGCGAGCCTTTTTTCGAGATTGTACGCACCTATCTTGACCTTTGTCTCTTTCGGTGTGACTTTCTTTAGGGAAACGTCTATCGTGTTCCTATCCTTGTCATAAAGGGTGACTTTGCATACGAGGTTCTGCCCTTCATGTATGAACTCGCGTATGTTCTTTATCCATCCGGATGATACCTCGCGTATCGGCATGAATACCTCTAGGTTGTTGTATTCCGGCAGCCTGCAGTAAGCGCCGAACTGTGTTATCTTCGACACCTGTGCTATTACCAGAGATCCTATCCTTGGTGTCTCTTCTTGCGCCATTCGTTCACTGTGCCTTTATCTCGAGCTTCTTTTTGGTCCTTGTGCCCATCACACGCTCGATCGTGTAGCCGCACTCTTTGCACTGCAAGAGGATCTTCTGCCTTTTTGAGGTCTTTATTCTGGTGGCCTGGCCCTTTACCTTGCCGAAGTACCCTTTGCGCTTCCGCTGGCTCCTCCTGGTCCCCATACTCAGGCCCCGCTCAGCCTTTCCAGCGTAGAGCTTCGCCGTGTGTACAGTATGCTTGTTGCACTTCGGGCAGAACGTCCTTACCTCTTTTACCATTTCCATGATCATACCTCTTTGCAAATGTTATTGTTCATCAAGAACATGCAGTCTTCCCTGTCCTTGACCTCTAGTGTCTGGTCCTTCTCCAGCGGCCCCAATTTTTTCCCTGATGGCAGTATTATCTCGGGAATCGCCTGTATGGCTCTTAGCTGGTTCGTGGCGGGCCCGTTTCTGGTCTTGTCAAGGGTGCTTTCCTTCATCATCTTTACAGCGCCGTCGTACAATGCGGCTTCCTGCTGCGGCATTGGCTCTGGAAGCTTTCTGCCGTAAGCCGCGTACATCATGATTTTCTGCTTCCTCTTTTCAAATATGCCTTCAAGGAGGCGCGCGGCGTTCTCCTTTTGGGTTGCTCCTTCGTCAATGTTTGACCTGAGCGCACCGATCAGAGCTGCGGCTTCCTCATAGAATGTCTTTGGTATCAGCTGGAGCTCGTTCGACCTCTTCTCTTTCTGGTAGGTTTGCCACAGCATGTCATAAGATAGTTCATTTTCGGCCAGGAAGACACCCCTCACTTCCGCTAATCGCGGTTTTTATATATAATATGATATTGAGAGATAAGATATAAAAGACAATATTTAATTTTCTGTTGCTTTTTGAATAGCGGAACTGAAGTGTCGTGTGTGGAATAGCGAGGAGTGGATTTGAACCACTGATCTTCGGGTTATGAGCCCGACGGGCACTCCAGACTACCCTACCTCGCTACAAATAAAACAAAAGATGTTTGGCGGCAAAGTATAAAAAGAAGAGAGAATCAGGCGATGCTCGGATTGATGTCTACGTCAGGAACCGCGCCTCCTTGAGGCTCCAACGTAAGCTTCTCTGCAGAGTCTTTGTTTATTCTGGCAAACTTCTGGCCGCATGTGCACCTGAACGCAGCCTCGTAAGCCGCATCAAAAGTGAATATCAACTTATCCTTCGGGTAGCAACTGTCGCACACGAAATAATCGTTGCACTCTGTGGTCACCACCGTCCTCCTGCTCGAAACATTCTTTATATACTCGAAGAACGGAGCCACCTTGCTCGCATTGACATACCACGCGAAAGAGAGCCATCCATTGGTGTTCTTCGCAACATAATAATTTGTTATCCCGTATCCCTGCATCAGGTTCAGGATCCTCCTAACAGCATTTATCTTCATACCAAGCTGCTCTGCCAGGTAATCATCGGTCTTTGGCGTTGTCAGCATGTTCAGGACGTCAGGCGCCCACTTGCTGATATTCTTCCTAAGGAATGACTGCGAATTTGAGTCAGAAAGCAGTGAATCCAGAGCTGCCTTTATCTCGTCAGGCTGCGCGATGTTGGGTATGAAACCGCGCCTTGCAGCCTTTGCATCAACAACAGCCTTCTGCTCCGGCTGGCTCCTTGCAGCGGCATGCCTTTTCTTGGCGCTGGCTTTCTTGGCGACCTTCTTTCCACCAACAACCTTTCTCGCACTTTTTCTAGAGACCTTCCTGCTTTTAGCCATAATAAACACCAGACCATGAACGACAGTCTAAAGTAGTATACGGGATTAATATATTTAAACACAACGAAAAGTTGAAATATGTTTGTCAAAGTTTGTTATTTTGCAACCTCAACCCAGAACCCTCAAAATAACACAGCATCCAATACCAAGTATTTTATAGCTTGACACGAAACTAATATTCGCCTGCGCTTTTTAATGAGCGGTTTGTGATCGAATGAGCATGTACAAGCAGATGAAAAGCTCCTTTGTAAGCGAGTACAAGGAGCGCAGCCCCATTTACAAGGCAAGGATAACGATGTGGAGGGCCGACCCGCCGGTCAACAGGATACCTGGCCCCACCAACATAGCCCGGGCAAGGGAGCTTGGTTACAAGGCGAAGGAGGGGGTGCTTGTGGCAAGGGTCAGGGTAATAGGCGGAAAGAAGAAGAGGGACACCGTCGGAGGAGGCAGGAAGCCGTCCAAGAGCGGAAGGTTCTTCTCCCCATCAAAATCCATACAATCGATAGCTGAGGAGAGGGCCGCAAGAAGGTTCTCCAACACAGAGGTACTCAATTCTTATTTTATAGGGCAGGCCGGGTCCGATTGGTTCTACGAGGTCATCCTGCTGGACAGGAATGCCCCACAGGTGGCTTCAGACCCCCAATATGCAGGGCTGCTGGCCCAGCGCGGCAGAGCATACCGCGGGCTTACATATAGCGGCAGGACGCACCGCGGCATAGCCGCGAAAGGGTACGGCACCCTGAAGAGGCGTCCGTCAAAGAAAGCCAACCTGCGAAGCTGACTTCCGCAAATACGCAGCCGCTAACTAAAACTATTTAAATATGACAAAGGCAATATATCTGCATTTAAGGCAGCTGATTTTCCAGTCGGAAATCAAGATCCAAAAGTGCCAACATGACTAGAGGCTCTATGCAGTATTGGCAGAAGCGCAGGGCGTACAGACGCCTGCCAAGGATGCGCGCTATCCCTAGAGGAACGAAGGATGCGGCGCTCTCCAGCATGGTGGGCTATAAAGTGGGTATGACCAATGCGACCGTATTGGAGGAGTCGCAAAAAGCATCCGAGATAAACAGGGCATGCACAGTTGTAGAGATCCCGCAAACAGAGGTCTACGGCATAAGGGTATACTCTAAGGACCGCAACACAGGATATCTGAAGATCGCAAACGAGTTTTACGACAAGACGGCCGCCCAGCGGGCAGGCGTGAAGAAAATTACCGCAGAAAAGGAAAAAGTGGACGCGGCGAAGCAGGATGCCAGCAAGTACGCACGCGTCTCCCTGTTGATAGCAGCATACCCGAAAGGGACCGCAACAGGACAGCATCACGCCGATAGGTTCGAGGCCCAAATAATGGGGAAGGGCGCAGCAGAGAAATTGGAATACGCGACTAAGATGCTAGGCAAGGAAGTGAAGCCGTACGACCTATTCAAGAACGGCGAGCACATCGACATCATATCCATATCAAAAGGCAAGGGTTGGAAGGGTGTCATAAAAAGATTCGGCGTTGCCAGGCTGGCAAGGAAGGCGACCCAGAAGGTAAGGCACGTAGGTACTCTCGGGGCATTTGGAATGGGCAGGGTGCTGCCAAGCGTTCCGCAGTCCGGCCAGCTAGGGTTCAACTACAGGACGGAAAGGAACAAACGCATACTAAAGATCGGCAAGAAGGAGGAGGCGCAGAACGTCAACCCAAAATCAGGATACATAAATTACGGCAATGTCGTCTCCGACTACATACTCATAGACGGCTCGATCCCCGGGCCTGCAAAAAGAATGGTAAGGATAAGGAAGTCGATAGATAATATGGACGCCAAGGGAGTAAAGGAGCCAAAGGTGACATACCTGGCGGCCACAGGCAAGGCGATATGATGGAAAGCACAAACGTTTTGAATACGGACGGCACGACGCTGAAACCCATAGCGCTGCCATCGGCTTTCTCTGAGGCGGTAAGGCCAGACCTGATAGCCAGGGCGGTCATCGCCGAAAACACGCTCAAGCTGCAGCCGCAGGGGCATTATGTCCTGGCAGGCATGCAGACCACCGCCAGGTACTATGGCGCGATGAATTCATACAGGACCGGCAGGCATATGGGAATCGCCATAAGGCCCAGGGAGAAGCTAGGCGGCGGTGCGCAGGGAAAGGTCAGGAGGATACCGTCATCTGTAAAGGGAAAGAGGGCACACCCGCACCTCATCGAGAAGAGGCTCATAGAGCGGATAAACGCAAAAGAGTACCAGAAGGCGATCAGGAGCGCCATAGCCGCCACAAAACAACCGTTGGTGGTATCTTCGAACATGGAATCCCTGTCAAAGACCAAAGACGTTATAAAGATGCTCAACAGCCTAAAGCTATCGGAACAGATCGAGAGGGGGCGCGAGAAGAAAATAAGGAAAGGGAGGCGCCGTCTGTCAAAGCAGAGGCTGTACAAAAAATCGGTATTGATAGTCGTCGAAAACGACAAGGGTATAATCAAGGCCGCCAGGAACATCCCCGGAGTGGACGTATGCAGCCTAAAAAGGATACGGGTCGGCATGCTGGCTCCGGGCGGCAACCCCGGCAGGCGCACCCTTTGGAGCGAAGACGCATTCTCGAAAATTGACAGTGAAATTGGAAACATCAAGATATGATCACCATGCCAGGAATACTCAGGTACCCGCTATCTACAGAAAAGACGATAAACCAGATAGGGCGCAATAACATCATAGCGTACATTGTAGACTACAGGGCAACCAAACCCCAGATAAAGAAGGAATTCGAGGCTACGTTCAGCGTGAAGGTGGACAGCATAAGGACCGCGACCACCGCATCCAACAGGAAGAAGGTGTTTATAAAACTATCAAAAGGCTTCAAGGCTGAGGATATCGCCAAGAGGCTCAAACTGGTGTAACCATGGGAAAGAAGCTTAGGCAGCAGAGAAGGGGCAAGGGATCAAAGGCATACGCCAAGCCACCCGGCACCTTTGACATACGCGTCAACTATTCGCACAACACAAATGCGAAGATAGAGGGCGAAGTGATAAACCTGTTCCACCACACAGGCCACAGCGCACCCCTGATGGAGGTGGAGTATGAGGATTTCACTACCGGGAACCTGATAGCCCCAGAGGGGATAAAGGTGCACGACAAGGTGTACATCGGCAAGGGAATGTTTACATTGGGGAGCGTCCAGAGGATCGGCGACATACCGGAGGGCCTGCCTGTCTACAACATAGAGTCAACTCCAGGAGACGGCGGGAAGCTTGTCAGGAGTGCAGGCAGCACAGCATACATAACGGCGCATCTCGGCGCCTCAACCAACGTGACACTGCCATCAAAGGCCAGCGTAGTCCTGAGCAACGAGTGCAGGGCCCAGCTGGGCGCAGTTGCCGGAGGCGGCATGGCAGAGCAGCCGCTTGTCAAGGCAGGCAAGAGCCACTACATCATGCATGCTACGAACAGGGGCTGGCCTGTGATAAGGGGTGTCAAAAGCAACCCTGTGGACCACCCGTTCGGCGGCAAGCAGCACCACAAGGGCAAGAGCAGCATGACATCGAGGAACGCCCCGCCGGGCAGGAAGGTTGGGCATATCGCGGCAAGGCGGGTAGGCCGCAGGAAGAAGGGATGATATGGCTGAAAGAGTAGCATTCAGGGGCAAACTGCCGTCAGAACTAGCCGGGCTCACCGACCAGCAGTACCTTCTCATGGTCAAGTCAAGGCAGAGGAGGAGCATAAAGAGGGCAGGGCTCGAATACAAGAGGCTGATCGAGAAGGTGCAGAGGTACAAGGCAGCCGGGAAGGACAAGCCTGTAAGGACGCAGACGCGCGAGGCTGTGATACTGCCTTCATGGATAGGCATGATGTTTGAGATCTACAATGGCAAGGAGTTCCAGAAGGTGCAGATAACCGCAAACATGCTCGGCCACAGGCTTGGGGAGTTCGCATACACGACAAAAAGCGTTGTGCACTCGGCGCCAGGAATAAAGGCGACAAGGGGAAGCAAGTTCATAGGGGAGAAGTGACAACATGGCATACTCATTCAACATGAAGCGCGACGGCATTGTCTTCGCCAGCATGAAAGACATCAACGCCAGCTTCAAGGATCTCTGCGCCGTGTGCGATACGATAAGGTACAAGAGCGCACCCAGAGCGATGTCGATGCTCGAATCTGTAGCTTCTGGCAAGCAGCCAATACTTTACAGGAGGCACAACGCCCACATGGGCTCCCGCCACGAGCTTGGAGGCCAAAAAGGCAGGTACCCTAAGAAGTGTGCCTCGATAGTGAGGAAGGTGCTAGTGAACGCAATGGCAAACGCCGAAAGCAAGGGCAACGACCCGGAATCCATGTATGTGGTCCACGCAGCGGCGAACAAGACGCTCATACTGCAGAGAACGGCATCGAAGGGCGCGCTCTGGATGGGCCACAGCATGGGCAGGCGCTCCGCCAGAAGGTCTGACGTAGAGTTCGCGAAACTGGAGCTCGCGCTAGGATATGGCGAAGAGGAAGGATTGAGCGGCAACATGAAGATGGCGATAGTGAGGGAGAAGCGAAGGTTCAAAGAGGCTCCAGTCCAAACAACAAAGAAGGGCAAACCAGCAAAGAACCAGAAGGAGCGCAAGCAGACAGAGGCGAAGAAGGAAGCACCGCAGGTAAAGGCATGATCTAATGGCAATAGAACGAAAATTCATAGAGGATTCGATAATAAAGCACAACATATCCAAGTATCTCGGAAAGGAGCTGGTCAGGGCCGGCTTCTCGAGGGTGGAGATACAGAAGACGCCTGTGCTCACAAGGATAACTGTGTACGTCCTTAGCCCGGGTAGGGTCATAGGCAGGGCAGGGAAGACGATAGACGCCCTTACGGAAAACATAAAGAGCATGTTCAAGGTCGACAACCCGCAGATAAACGTTATGGAGGTCGAGAACAAGATGCTTGAGCCGATGCTCGTAGCAAGGGAGATAGCAGAGAAATTCGAGCGCGGCATAAACGCCAGGCGCGTCATACAATCAATGCTCAAGTCCGTACTGGACAACGGCGCGATAGGTGCCGAGATAGTCGCCAGCGGCAAACTAGCCGCAAAGGGGGCAAGGGCAAAGACGATACGGAAGAGCGTCGGCTACATGCCCAAGGCGGGCGACGTGATAAACCTCGTCCGGGAGGCGCACGCTACAGCCTACCCGAAATACGGCGCGATAGGCGTCAAGGTGCGAATAGTGCCCCCTGGAACGGTCTTCCCAGGAGTGACAATGAAGCCACTGGAGGTGCCAAAATCCATACTGAACAGCTGAAAACGAAGCATCTAGATACAATTAAAAGTGCAACAAGCATATAGATTGATTTGATGGGGGGAATAATAGCCACAGGCATTGTAGCATTCCTGTCAATGTTTGTGCCCGGGGTCCTGCTTGCTCTTGCGCTTCTGTATAGGAAAACAGACTTCCACCTTTTCGAGATCGTAGTTATAGGATTCATATTCGGCCTCATAGCGCCAGCGTCGCTGACGTGGGTCGAATCCTTTCTTATACATTACTCTACCGCATTCGCGTTCTCGCTCGGCCTTTTCGAGGCAAACGCCGTAGTGCTTACCATAATCGGAGCCGCCCTGTGCTTCCAGCAGGGAGTCTTCAAGGGATTCAGCTTATCCGGACTCACAAGAAATGAGGCGATAAAGAAGGAGGAGGCCCGGATATCTGAACTGCAGAAGGACTATGCAAGCTCCCTCGGCGATATACGCGCGAAGCTCGCTTACTTCAACGAGGCAAAAGGCATAATCGAGGCGCACAAGAGGGAGGAGGACGAGCTTGCAAGGAGGCACCGCGAAGAGCAGAGCCTCATCAACAAGCTCGACGAGAATGACAGGGCCAAGCTGGCAGAGCTGCACAAGCAGGAGGAGCAGCGCCTGATCGAGCAGCACGAGAAGGAAGAAAGCATACTATTGAGAAGGCTGAGCAAAACGGACAGCCCGACGAAGCCGTTCCTCAATATGAAGACTGCATGGCCATGGCTGCTTCTGCTCGCCCTTATGCTGGTAACCTTCTCCACAAGGATATTCGGAATAGGCCCGTCCAATGTATTCTACGAATTCGACCCGTATTTCAGCATGATGGCGGCGCAGTCCATACTGGTCTACGGCCAACAGTTCTTCACTTCACACGCCGCATGGCCTATAGAGGCTGCAGGATCGGTAATGAGGATACAGCCGCTCATACCGTACTTGGAAGCATATTGGTACAGCCTGGCGAACGCGCTCGGCCCGAACAACAACAGCGTCTTCAATACCAACCTGATGAGCTATGTGGGATCGGTCTACCCCCCCATAACCGCAGCGCTGCTGGTCTTCGCCATTTTCGTCCTCCTTTATCACGAATACGGTAAGTATGTGGGCTTGATAGGCGCAGCGCTAACCGCAAGCATGCCTGTCCTGTTCTCGACCTTCGTAGCCGGGGAGCAGCTGCTTGAGCCATGGGGGATATTCACGCTGTTCTTCTTCTTCGCGACCTACATATTCGCCATACGCGACATGAAAAACTCAAGGCTCGCCATACTGGCAGGAGTCGCATTCGCATCCACCTTCCTCGGCGCGCACTACTACAGCGTCGATGCAGGGGTTTTTGCCGTCTACATCTTCCTGCAGGGGGTAATCGGCGTGCTGAGGGGCACCAGCACGAAGTACTTCTACAAGATGAACATAATAGTAATAATCACCATCGCCGTGTTCCTGACAGCTTACGAGGCATACGGGTCAACGCTAAGCGGAGCAATACCCGGCATACTTGGCATCCCTGTCACCCTGGCGCTACCGATCATGGCGCTGCTGTTCGTAGCCATATACGAATACCTGCCGAAGGTTCTTGCCGGCCGCGGACTGGTCTTCAAGAGGCTCAACTGGAAGGTGTACGCAGGCTGGTTCATAGTGCTGATCATACTTGCGCTGGCGGTAGCTTTCCTTTCCCCCGCGCGCCACACGTTCATAGACTACCTAAACCTGAGCGCGCACTATACAACGCCGTCGATACCCCTGTTCATGACTGTAGAGGAGTATATCCCTACAGGAATATTGTACAATTTTGATAGCGCAGGGTTCGGAATAATCGGCGCCAGCATAGGCGGGGTGCCTGTATTGGTATGGCTGGTATCAGCAATCGCGCTGGCGCTTGTGGTCACGAGCATAATCTACAGGAAGAGCACCGTAGGCATACTCTACATCGCGATAGCGCTTCCCCTGATGTTCGCCGGTTTCTCCGAGGTCAAGTACCTGCCTCACTTCGGTGTGGCTTTCATAATGCTATTCGGGGTGATAATAGGCGAGCTGCTGCTGCTAGCCGACAACGACTTCAGCATAAAACTGTACCACAAGAACCTATCTGGCACGGAAGTGGCAAAGCCGGAATACAAGAACGCATTCCAGAAGCACGCCAATTTCGTTTACGCGATACTCGCTATAGCACTATTCTTCGTTTCTACGGTGCTCGCCATAATAATGCTGCTCGCTGTCATCTTCCTAAGGAAGTCCACAGACAGCAAGGCATACCTATATGGGTTGCTCGTGCTGTTCATCGTAATAGAGGTTGCCGCGATAGCGGTGAACCACCAGCTGATGCTGGGCGAATCAAGGTCCATAATGCAGGCATTCACCGGCGCGTTCACATATGCGACAAACCAGGCCAACGCATGCTCGATAATAGCGGCGCACGGCAATTCGATTGCATCCGACATGTTCTGCAACCTGGTCCCGTCATACTGGCTCAATGCCATGGCGTGGATAAGGGGCAACGTAGGCCCATTCGGCGCCAGGGTTCTTGCATGGTGGGACTATGGCGACTGGATAAACTGGTTCGGCAACTCGCCTGCAGTGCTCAGAGGGGACAACTCCGCCCCATTGGAGGACTACGCGACCGCTGCGCACTACGTGCTCGGTTCAACAGACGGCTTCGGCCCGCAGACCCTGGCTTCGTTCATGAACAGCAACCAGACGCAATACGTGCTTTTCGACCAGGACCTGATAGCCAAATGGCAGGCGCTGGATTTCCTTGCCTGCGTTAATGTAAACCAGACGTCCAGGGAGTTCGCGATAGCGCAGGGCCAGGCGCAAAGCCCACCAGTGCCATATGTGCTCGGTAACTCCCAATGCGAGCTGCAGCATGATCCCCAGTTCGTGCTGATACCGCTGCCTGCGCTCCTGCCGACGAACCAGTCCCTCCAGCAGAGCATATCCTACTACTGCAAGATCTCAAACGGCACGACGCCGCTGATAGCGTCATATATAGTGCAAGGGCAGAGCCTCTCCAACACCACGGTGTGCGTCAGCTCAGTGCCAAACGCGAAGGGCGTCCTTTCCATATACAACCAATCCGGAGGGAAAATGAACGCAGCCGTGCAGTCGGCGTCATACGAAGGGGTCATAACCATAAGCGGGACCCCGTTCGTGGAATACCTTATGATATACATGCCGAATGGGCCGAACGACACGATAACAAACGCCCCGTCGGCTTTCTACGATTCCAACTACTATAAGGGTTTCATACTGGGCAACCTGCCAGGGTTCCACCAGGTATACCCCGCCAACGCCACCGGAATAAACTTCATCAATGGCACATACGGCGTAAGGATATACGCGCTGAACAACTTCACCGGCAGCCTGCCCCCGAAGACGCCGAAGCCAGGGTTCGTCGCGAACAACTTCACGATGCCTGGCTGAAGCTAACTTTTAATATTTCCATGGATGAAATCAAAAGGGGGCTCGTAGCTCAGCCTGGTTAGAGCGACGGTCTTATAAGCCGTAGGTCGTGAGTTCAAATCTCACCGGGCCCATCCGCTTTTTTGTAGCGTACATGCTTTTCCGCCTTGCACACCGTGCATTTGTACACCGCATGCCCTCTTGAGCCGGCCAGCACCACTCTGCAGTTCAGCCCAGGGATCAGCACAGAAGAGCATACGCTGCAAATCCTGTTCTTTACCCAAGAAGGCGCCGGCACCTTGTAATGGGCCCTGATGCTGTTCAGCATAGATATATACGAACCTGCAAGCTTGCTGTCCTCGGGGTAAACCTTCTCAGCAAGCCTGAAAAGTATCTCGATGCGTTCCTTCGCGACGCTGTTTATGATGGCCTTCCTGCCTTCCACAAGCTCGCCTATATAAAAATGCCAAACAGCAATATGCTTTCCCGCCTTAGGCAGTACACACATATCGTGAGCGGTCTTAGCTTCCAAGTTCGGAATGGGTTTGGGCGTTTCCCCGCTCCTATTACCGTTTGACAGAGTTGCTTCTCATTCAAGATTTATATACCTTTTCACAGGTCACTTCATCCTTTTTCCGGCTTTGCATGAGGTGCAGGTTCCGAGCCTCCTATCATAGTGCCTGTTGCATGCCCTCTTTCCGCACACGGAACAGGTGTTGCCGGCAGGCATCCCGCAGATGCTGCAAGGCAGCGTAGCCATCATCTCGCCACCTCCTTCTCCACATGCTGGTCGAAATCTACCACGCTGCCGAAAAGTTCCTTTGCACGCGCGAGCGACAGCGGCTTGAGCCCGCGCTTTTTGGCGTAGGTGCATTGGTACCTTATGTAAGAGTCGTTGATCTTTGTGTTCGGGTCAAGCCCCTTGCACCTTTCGACATAAACAGCTATGGTCTTCGCCGCATCCTCCACGCTCAATCCTTTTATGTTGACAAGGTAAGGCGCCAGCACAAGGTTGACGACCCTGTGCCTCATGTCAGGTATCGGAGTCTCAAGCAACTTGTCTATCCACGCCCTGCTGCCCACCACACCTGGCCTTATTGTTACGGCGGGCTGCACTATCGTCTTCGCCGCCGCAATCACCTTCTGCGGAAGCTCGCTATGTTTTATCGGAAGGCCATTCAGGATCCTTATGAAGATCGCATTCTCAAGCAGCCTCGCTGCCTCATGCCTGTCTAGCAAAATCTCCCCGCCATGCAGTTTGAAGTTGGAAAGGGAGAATCCAGGTACGCCTGCCATATGATGCAGCAAGAGCTGGAACTGTATCTTATAATTACCGCCTGCGTCCATGGATATGGGAAGGCCAAGCTCGCCCGCCAGGCGCAGCACATCATTATCGTCGTCACTCTCGAGGGCCGCCCTCGCCCTTTCAGCTTCAGCCGCGGCGAACTTCACGATTGCGGCCCTGCTGCCCATCGAGCTAACAAGCATTCGCGCATAAACGTAGCTTATTATGTAGTCGAGCTTGCCGTACGCTATGTTCCTATACTCAAGCTTGCCTTTCGATAACGCCTCCTCCAGCCTGGCCTTCGCCATCTCAAGGTGCCTTTCGCTCAACCGCCTGGTATCTGAACCGCCAGAGTGCACCGCAGCCTTCGCCTCATCGGAAAACGGATATTTATACGAGAACTGCAAGTTATCTTCGCGCTGCATGGAAACCTATCGATTAGCGCAGAGCTATAATAAATGTTTTTGCTCAGTTGCGCAACCACGCAGGGTGCAGCGCAGCGGCTTCGCAGTTTGACCGCCTTTCTATAGCTCATTGGCATCTAAGCTCCAAAGCCGACCTCAACAAAACATATAAATATCTGTTCCGGCGAGGCATTGGCATGCACAGCGACAAATCTGTACTAGTCCGCAGAAGCCCGCCATTCGACGCAGATAATGTATTAACGCTGTCCGGCAACCTGCTTAGGGCTGTGACAGAATCCAACACGCAATACTTAAGATTCGCAACCGCGGAGCTTTCTAAACTCACCATCAATCAGAGAATGGAAACACTAATCTCCCAAATCAATGTGCCAGATATGGCCTGCTTTGAGGAGAATGTTGGGGCGTTCTTAAAGGCCACCGATGCGATTATAGGCGCAATGGAGGAATTCCCGGGGATCACAAACCCGTACGATGTTGGCGCCACAGTGGCGCAGTTATTCCTGTCGCTAAAATACAGGTTTGAATCAGCTGAAAAAACCGGCAAATGCCTTGAGGCAGCCGTGAGCGCCGAGATGGCAGCTCACCTATTGGAAAGGGCGGCGAAGGTGAAGGATATCCTAGAGCAGCAGGTCTCCATCGGCTCAATAGAACCAGACACGAGACTCATCCACATTACCCTGGAAGGTATGCTCAGCCACAATAAAGACACAGTGACGGTTTTCGATAACGGCATTGAGGCAATCAGACACACTGGAGCTAGAAACGAGATGCTGGAGGCGGCTGGGGACAACTATGACCTTGCATCTCGCGAGGCGATTACGGAGCACATGGATCCACACGAAGCGGCAATCAATGCTCTCAAGCTTAGAGCCACGGCAGCAGTGCTGCTCAAAGAGGCGGGGGTGAGCAGAAGGATGAGGTTCAAGGCCCTCGGCGACTGCAACGTGCTCGCGCAGGAGATTGCAGCTGGTGAGCCTCCTCAAAACAACATAACGATGGACCTTCCAGAGAGGACAGCTGAGATCACAAGGCAAGCTATAGATGCAGCGAAAGCAAGGATGAACGAGCTTAGGTTCGCGCCCACCTCTGTAGACGGAATCTTAAGCGCATAAGCCGATAACATTATTATAACAGGAATAACAACTCCTAGCGGGGGCTGTACGCTAACCTGGTAGACTTCCAGCCTCGGGCGCTGGATATCCGAGTTCAAATCTCGGCGGCCCCACTCATCATGCTCACACGTTTATAACGGCACTCGCCTTTGCCATAGCCCTGCGTATGGGCGTACACGGAAAACCGGCACATGAAATGCTGGGGCAGAAATACGTGGGTATTCCCCTATTACTGGGCTTTGCATATCTTTTTATTCCTTTACGACAGAATAGATGTACTATTACTGTGTGGTTCTATGTTTGACATAAAGATAGATGATGCTAGGTACTGGAAGAATTGCGTCGACTCTATAGTGAGCCTTGTAGATGAAGGCGCATTCAACATAACAAAAGAGGGCATAGCGCTCAAGGCCATGGACCCTTCTGGAATAAGCATGGTATCCTTCTTCATGCCAAGCAAGGCATTCTCCAAATATGAGGTCGAGAAGCCGATTTCGATAGGCATAAACCTCGAGAACCTCAGCAAGATACTCTCTAGCGCCAGGAACAACGAACAGCTGGTAATGAAGGATGCGAGCAACAAGCTTGCAATAGAATTCATAGGCGAGAACAGCAGGAGGAGGTACCGACTGCCGATGATAGACATAAAGAAGGAAGCGGATAAGGAGCCAAAGATAGAATTTGAATCAACAATCGAGGTCAAGAGCGACCCGTTCAGAGAGGTGCTGAAGGACGCGACGTCCCTTTCATCGCTGATAGGGTTCAAGACAGAAAAGGACAACTTCAAGATATCCGCAAAGGGCGATGCCGCCGAGCTGGAGGAAGATCACGCAAACAACACCGATTTCGTGAAGAAGCTCAACGTGAGCAAAGCATCCGCTGCAACTTTCAACCTGGAGTACCTTGACAGGATGGTGAGGGCATGCCCTCCAGGGAACTCGATAGACATATCGCTTAAGACGGAGGAGCCTGTCAAGATAAACTATAAAATAGGCGATGCTACCGTGGCGTATTTCCTGGCACCGTACATGGAATCGTGATAACCAATGAAGTTCCTAATCTTCATACCGCCGAACGATTTCAAGGATGAGTCACTAGCAACGATAAAAATGTTCTTTGACAGATGGAATGTAGGATACCAGGTCACAAGCTACAGCACCAAAGAATGCACAGGGATGCACGGAGCCACGTGCATGCCGGACATAAACACCAACAAGGCCGACCCGTCAGGCTACGACGGTATAATATTCATAGATGGATCTGGGGTAGACACCTACAAACTGCAGGACTTCAGGCCGCTCCTCGACGTGGTGCTAAAGTTCAACAGCAGCAAGAAATACATCGGCGCTGTAGGCAACTCGGTAAGGGTCCTTGCAAAGGCCAATATAATAAAAGACAAGAAGCTCGCCGTCCCAGAGGACCCGGACGTAAAGCGGATTGTACAGCTATTCCACGGAGTGCTATCTGAAAAGAGCATGGAGATAGACAGCAACATAATAACCATAAGGGATTCTGGAGCTCTCGAGGAGTCGCTAAACCCAATCCTAGAGCACATCGGAGTGAAATAAATCACAGTGCATTCATGCTAGTTTTATACAATCTCGCCATCGTGGTAGCAGAAGTACTTTACATATTCTCCATAACGTTGGTTATGGATGCCCTTGTCGAGCGCAAGAGGATATCCGGCAGCATCGCCAGGAAGGTAATACACCTCTGGATGGGAGGGCTTATAATCTTCTGGTTCCTGTTCAACAGCCAGTACGCCCAACTCCTTTTTTCGATACCTGTCCTGATATTCGTAGCTGTAATGCTATCGGCGCTTTCAGGGAAGGGAGCCCACAAGAAGGTCCTCAAATTCGCCAGGATGGATAACCTGTACGAGGTTGTCTACGGGCCCCTCATATTCATGGCAATGTTCGTGCTCTTTACCGCATTCGCTTTCAGGAGCATAGCAGGCGTAGCCGCACTGTGCGCGATGGTATTCGGCGATGGCATAGCCCCGATAGCCGGCAAATACGCATGCGTGCATTACGCCAACGGGCTGAAAAGCCTCGAGGGCAGTGCTGCATTCTTCATAGCCAGCCTGGTCAGCATCTATGCGCTCACAAGCATACTGATACCGGGCGGGTTTACGCTCCGGGTATCAAGGGTCGCGGTCCTGGCATCGGCCATAGGGGCGATAGCGGAGGGTGTCACTCCAGGGAAGCTGGATAACCTCATGGTCCCGATACTCGTCTGGCTCACCTTCCTGTTGGTCTGAGCATGCGCATGTCGAAGAAGCCAATCCACAGCAGCAGTATGCCTATGAACTCCGAGTAGTAGAGTAGCGCAGGGAAGGATACTATATACAGTGTGCCAGCGAAAGAGACGACCACCACGCCTGCTATTATGGAAAGCATCTTCGGGTTCCTCGTTTTTATGTAGGTAAGAAGCGCGACAGCAACCAGTATGCCGGCCGCAGGCAGCGTCATAAGCAAGGACGCTACCGTAGCCATTGTAGAGGTGGGCTTTACAGCAACCCCAACACTGTTTAGTATATACGCAGCAGGGAACGCGACAACCGAATAGAGCAGGAATGCGGTTGTCGCTACACAGAACAAATAGTAGGCTTTCCTTGCCATGGGCGATTTTACCAGCTGCATGGAGCCGACGGCAAGGAACTGGACTAGGAGCGCAACCACCGCGACATACAAGTCGGCAAGCCATCCATAGTAAATGTTGAACGCAAAGAGTACCTCAATCGCCACCCCTGCGGCGAACATCCACAGTCCAACGCTCCAGAAAAGGAGCGGCCTCGCCCTCTTTACCGAGTATTCCCTTGTAATGAAGAAGGCAAGCACCAGCGCGAGCAGGAGTATCACTACTGTCGACAACTGCACGACCAAGCTCGAGTACACCAACATCGCACCCCTAGATTATTTTTTCACATACGTTATATAAATGAAGTATGCGAGCGCAGCGGCAACCAGCGCCCCTCCTACGAGCGTTACCGCAACGGTATACCGGCCGGTGACTGCGTTCACCAAATAGGCCTGTGAGTTTAGTGCTCCGCCGAACCAGTACGGGTACACAACCACACCAAAATACAATATGGCCCAGAACACCCACGCTACAACCGCGAACTGCGAAGCCCTCGGCGCCCTTATGCCAAGGTACATGACCGCTGCTAGGAACGCCAGCGTGAGCGCCAGGAGCGGCCAGTATGCAGTCGCATTGCTCAGCGCATGGCCTCCGTGAAGGTATAATGCAATGAGCACCAACAATACCGCAATCGGCGCGCAAGCATACCCAAGCATCCTGAAGGCTGCGATACCGAAGAATACAGAGACGGCGAATACGCCGATCAGCGCAACTGCTGTAAATAGGAGCAGAGTGAACGGGTTGAACAGCATCAGGTAGATGTTTGCCGTTGCCTCCTGCGCGTTTATGCCGATTCCGCTCACGCCAGACCCGAGCACCCCTACAACTAAGAATGCGGTCACAACAGTGGCAACGCTGTAGACCCGGAGCAGGCGCTTCTCGGTCGGCGCACGGCGTATGTACTCGCTGTATGCTATGAACGCATTCCTGAATATGAAGAACATCGCGGCGATCAGCAAAGGCACAATGTAGACCCTGCCCACTATGGCAATCGCGGACGGGAAGGACGCCTCGAAGTTGACGACGTAGAACACCGCGAATGTGCCGGTTATCTCCCATATGGGCATAAGGTAGCGCTTAAGCCTGTCCTTGTTGCGGTACGACAGCAAGAAAGCAAGCGCTATACCTACCTCTATAGTGAAAAGCGTGAAGAACGCCGCGAAGACCGCGTAGTTCAGCGTGTATATCCCGTTCATCCCTTCACCAGGTCTCCTGACAGCGGCCTGCCCCTGAAAAGCCTTTTGAGCACCAGCAGCGTTGCAGGTATGATCGCCGCGTAGATGATTATGAACGCAATTGCGATGGGTATCACCGACGGCGAGTCGTTAGCCGCCTGACTCACCAGCATCACATTGTATATTATCCACGGCTGCCTCGCTACCTCTGCCGTGGCCCAGCCGAGTTCAAGCAGCAGTACAGCCAGAACGCCAGCAACCATCGTGAGCCACAGCACCGGGCGCCTTTCGAACGGTCGCTCCCTCGCGAGAAGAAGGAGCATGACTAGGACTATGAAACCTGCAAAGGCAAACCCGAGGGTTACCATGGCATCGAACATGTCATGCACAGCAAACGGCGGCCACGTGTCCTCCGGGTACTGTGAAAGCCCAGGCGCGGTCGCATTAGGGCTTCCCAGGAGCACGCTCTGGAGCCCAGGTATCACCACCGCGCCCTTTATTGTGTTGTTCGACAGGTAGCCGCCTATTATCTCCGGGGCGTGCGCCATCGGTACAAGGTTCGCCTCAAGCGCAGCGTACTTCTCAGGCTGTATCACGGCGAGGGTCTTTATGGAGAGCACGCCTGTGTAGACGGATGCGAGCGTCGCAATAACGGCTATCGCAAATACAAGCTTCAGTCCCTTAATATAGTATGTCCTCTCATTTCCGCTGCTGCGCAACACCATGTACGCCATATAAGCGCAGAATATGAAAGCGCCAGCGAAGTAAGTGGTGGCCATCACATGCAGTACCTCTATTCCGGTCGCCGGGGTCCAGAGCACTGCCACCGGGTTTATGCCGGTTAGCGAGCCGGTGCTCAGGTAGACCGGTATGTTGAACCCGTTCGGGGTGTTCATGAAAGAATTGAGCATCGTTATAAGCACCCCTGACGCAGCGGCCCCTACGCCGACCAGGGCGCCGACCGCCGCGTGGGCATACCTGCGCTTGAACTTGTCCCATGAGTATATGTAAACGGCGAGGAATATCGCTTCAAGGAAGAAGACGAACACCTCTATGTACAATGGAAGTATCGCCACCTGGCCCACGAGCACCATGAAGCCTGGCCAGAGGAGGAAGAGCTCAAGCGCAACAAGCGTACCTGATGCGGTGCCTATGGCAAAGAGCACGACGAGGGCGATGGAGAGCCTCCGCGCCATCGCCGAATAATACGGGTCCTTTCGCCTGATTCCTATGACCTCAGCAGCAACGATTATCGCAGGCAGCGCTATGCCTACCGACGCCAAGATTATGTGAACCCCTAGGGAGAAGGCCATCAGGAACCTGTCAAAATCAACTACAGGTATCATAGTAGAACCACTGCTCTCAAGGTAATAGGAACCAAGCCAAGGTATAAATATCTGAACTGAGATTCGCCATCACGTTCGGGGGTGTGGGAGCGAATGGGGCCAAAAGCGGTAGCTCGGAGGACAGACTGGCTTGGCTACGGCGAGGGCACACCTAAGGACCACTGTGGCGTGGTTGGGGTCGCATTCGAGGACGAGCACTACTCCAACAGGCTGCGCAGGGAGCGCTCTGCAGAGAGCAGAGAATACTACATGTTCCCCCCGGAGAACGGGCACGCCTCCTACGAAATATACCGGGCGCTGCTCAAGCTGCAGCACAGGGGTCAGGACTCGGCAGGCATAGCGACTTTCGACAGCTACGGTGGCCATGAGATAAATATGGAGCTTGTAAAAGGGCTTGTCTCCGGGTTCAGCGAAAAGGAGGCAAGGTCTAGGGGGAAGGGGCCGCTCGAGCGCCTGGGGGGAAGCATGGGCATAGGCCATGTGCGGTACTGCACATCCGCTTCAGCAGGTATGAGAGACGCGCAACCCATAATTTTCCAGATAGATGGTTGGCAGATGGCAGTGGCGTTCAACGGCACCATCGTGGATGCCGATGCGCACAGGAGCTCACTCCGTGAGGACCATAAGTTCCACAGCAGGGTCGACACGGAGGTCCTTGGCGCTTTCATAGCAGCCCACCTCAAGCGCGGCAAGGATCTGGAATATGCCCTGGCGGAAGTGGCCAGGCAGTTTGAGGGCGGCTACTCCCTTGTGGTGCTCACGTCGAGGGGCTCTGGTGAGCTCGCAGCGCTGAGGGACCCGCACGGCATAAGGCCGCTGGCGGTCGGGCTCTCCACGTCGAACGGCGGCGTGATGCTCGCCTCCGAGACGGTTGCATTCCACTCAACAGAATTCGAGTTCTTCAAGATGGTGGCGCCAGGGGAAATGGTGATGGTAGACGGGACTGCGCCGATAAAGTTCACGCAGAAGGTGCTTAACGCGCAGAAACCAGCCCACTGCCAGTTCGAGCTCATATACTTCAGCCTGCCCCCTAGCCTAGTCGACAAACCAAGCACAGCACCTCCTGCCTACGGCTCAGAGGGATTCCGTAGCATGTATAGCGTCAGGTTCGCGGCAGGCCAGAACATGGCGCTGCGCTACGGCACGCCGCAGATGAGGGACGGCCAAGCCGACTGGGTAGTTGTACCTGTGCCTGAGAGCGCCAGGCCAGCCGCCGAAGGGATAGCGGCTGGGTTAGGCATACGCACCGGAGGGGCGCTGACAAAGAACACATTCATACACAGGACCTTCACACTACCGACCCCAGAAGAGCGAAAGAGGGCGGTAGACATGAAGTTCTACGTGATACCGGACGCATTCCAAGGCAAGTCCGTGATTCTTGTGGACGACAGCATTGTAAGGGGAACAACAATCAACGTCCCGATAAGCCTGCTCAGGAAGGCCGGCGTATCCAGGGTAGAGGTCTGGATAACAGAGCCACCCATAATAGGTTACTGCCCATACGGCATAGACATGCGTACCAGCAAGGAGCTGATCGCCACACATATGGACACGGAGCAGATAAGGAATGTGATAGGCGCCGACAGGCTGTGCTACCAGACGATGGACGGGTTGCACGATGCGCTCGGCCTGGCCGGAGAGCTATGTGAGGGATGCCTGACAGGAAAGTATCCGACGCCTGGGGCGCAGCAGACGTCCGACGCGCTTGCAAGGCGCTCCGCCTCTGCCCAGATTTCGCTTAGGTCAAAGCCGAACGGCAGGGTTATGGCGCGCCTGTAGCGCAAAAGCGATTGCATGGAATACAAGCAGCTTGGCAACACTAAAGAAAAAGTGCCCGAGATAGGCATTGGCACATGGAAGATGCTGGACGCAGCTGTCGACACAGAGGTGATAAGGACGGCCGTAAGCCACGGTAGCACGTTCGTTGACACGGCAGAGATGTACGGCAACGAGGAGATGGTTGGCAAGGCGATACGCGGAATGGAAAACGTATTTTTGGCGACTAAGGTGTCTCCGCACAACTTCAAGTATGGAGACGTGATAAAGGCGTGCAATGCTAGCTTAAAGAGACTGGGAGTCAAGCAGATAGACCTTTATCAGCTGCACTGGCCAAACCACAGCGTCCCCATAAGGGAAACGATGCATGCGATGGAGCAGCTTAAGAAGGAGGGCAAGATAAGGCACATAGGCGTGAGCAACTTCGACGTTACGGAGTTTGAGGGCGCAATGTCAGAACTGAAGAATGACGAGATAGTCTCAAACCAGGTGGAATACAGCCTGCTGGTTAGGGACGTCGAAAAAGAGATGCTTGGATATTGCAAAAAGAACAAGGTGACACTCATAGCGTACAGCCCGCTGGCTAGAGGCGCGCTTTTCAGCAAGAAATATGCACAGCTCAAAAAAGCCCTGGATGCCATAGGGGAGGCGCACGGCAAGACGGCGGCGCAAGTTGCGCTGAACTGGCTTATATCAAAGGAAGGGGTTGTGGCCATCCCAAAAGCATCCAACGCAAGCCACGCTGTAGAAAATGCGGAATCTTCTGGGTGGACAATTACTCAAAAGGAGATGTCCGAGATAGGGCATTTTTTGTCTAGGATACGCAAGAGGCCCATAAGCTCTGTATTCACGCCGGTCCTAAAGCATAGCGGGTTCTGGTCGAAAAGGATGACCCCGCGCCAAAGCAGGCAGGCTTAAATATTTGCATTATTTATTCTCACTAGGGTGTGAAATGGCAATAAGTTTTCCTACTGTGACCTTCATCCAAAAGGCTTACGTTGCCCCGCCGCCCAAAGAGGTTTACCACGGCGTGCCGTCCCAGGAGAACACGGCGCGGTCTTTGGCAGAACTGCTCAGATCGAAAGCGGATAACCTGCACCACATGCATACAGCGATGAGTTACAGCATCAGCGCAACAAACCAGGCACTGCCGCAAGCCACCACCAGCGCTATCCTCACAATCGTTATGGCGTCTTACGCTTTCGTCCATTCGAACCACACAAAGGTGTTCGAGGTGCAGGAACGCACCGCATACGGATACAAAATAGCCGAGCGCATCGTCATGCCCTTGACCGGCACGCTGGTGCTCCAGGAACTCGGCCTCACAAACTTCAACTCTCGATGGGACTGGGCCGAAGCCGCCGGTCACCTCATAGCGCTTGAACCGATACAGGAAAGGTTGGACAGGCGCACTGTTATCTCGTATCTGAAGAGCGCCGTGCGCCATGCCGACCTTGTCTGCGCAGAACGAGACATAAATCACCTGGCGCAACAGAACGGCAGCGCCGGAGGTAAGATTGAGGGCCTGATAAGGCTCACTGAGCACGAGCTTGAAGCGCACAGGCACGAGGACCCAAGACCGCTCAAATTCTTCAGGAGGCTTATCGCAGGCAGGCTGCCCCCGCTGAAGCCCTTTGCATATTCGCAAGAAATATAATAAAGACGCGCCAAAACTATTCGTGAGAGAATGCCTGAATTTGTAAGCGTGGCGAAACTGAGCGAACTCGAAGAGGGAAAGGGCAGGAAAGTCACGGTTCACGAAGACATGGAGCTGGCCCTGTTTAAGGTCAACGGGAAGGTGTACGCAATACAGGAAAGCTGCCCCCATCAGGGAGGGCCCCTGTCAGACGGTGATTTGGACGGCACTGTTGTAATGTGTCCATGGCACGGCATGACCTACGACCTACGGACCGGAAAGGCAGCGCCTGAGGCTTGGGACCAGAGCTTCAGCGTCAAGACCTTTAATGTTAAAATTGAAGGCGACGAAGTAAAGGTAGAGGTTTAAGCCTTAAGGAATGCACCGAAAACGCACATAGAGATGACCAGCAAGGCCACTCCGCCGGCGAATGCGCTCTTGGAAAGGCCATCCATAAACGCACCTCCTTCGTGCCGTAGCAGTCCTACAAAATTACCAAGGTTCAGCATAACTACGCCCCCAGCTGCGCCAAGCCTTACAATAAAAAGCAATAGCGGCATCAAGAGATCACGCCAACTCCATTTACAATTGAAATCAGCAACGAAGCCGCTTCAGCGGAAAATGACCCTAGGAAGCGCCCTAGCGCTTCTTTATCGCCGCGGGATGGGACAAACAGCTTATCGAAGAGCCGCAAGCTCCCGTACCTTGGGAAAATAGCCACCCTATTCGCTTTCAAGAACCTACCCGGTTGCCTAGCGAGCGCCACTCCCCCGCGAGATGCCCAAAAATCATACATTACCCTTGCGGCAAGTTCGCGCGCATCGGATTCGTATGCAATAAGGCGGGTGCCATCGAAACGCATGGTCCCTGTTCTTGGCATACTCTGCACAGAGTACAAAATCTCATCCCATAACGCCTCCTGGTTCTCAGATGCAACGCCGAGGCGCACGGACGCCGCATCTACCAGCTCTCCTTTTGACACGGCTGCGGCGCTCAGCACGAACAGGCTTGCATTCCTCTCTTTCGCATAGGCAAACATTGCAACCAGGTCATCATGGTGGAATACCCGCCTAGCCCTTATTTCGCATGTATCCTGTATCCGTACGCCTCCGTGAGAAACTTTCCAGTCCGATAGCAATATCACTGCAATGCACCCCGTACCGCCAACCAGTATATAAAGAAGGCCAAGGTGGAGGATTCCCATCAGGCATCACCCCTCTTAACGATTGCAGCTACACTCTCTGTAAGCGTGCGGTCAATCCCGAATACGCGTTCGGCGCCATCCGCCGCCTCCGCTCCCCTCGCCTTTGCTACTTTGAGCACCTGCAAACAGAACTCCCTGCATACCTCAAGGTCTTCGCTTAGCTGCTTTTTCCTCACGGTAAGGTTGTAGACCTCATGAGAGAGCTTTGAGTTCGCAAAGCTCAACGCTTCAACGTTGTAGGAAAGACGCCCTACCAGTGCATCATCACGCCTCCCAGCCGGCAGTTGCGGCAGCTGGTGGCTTAGCACATCAACCACATAACGGTATATCGCTTCAAGTTTTATCATATAAAGGTCATCAACGATTGCGAGCACGGCAAACAGTCTGAGAAGTCCCAGGCTGAACGCCCTGTCATTTGGTTCTGCAAAATGAAAGAGCAGCCTAAGCCCTGTCCCTTCCAGCTCTAGCACGTGCTTCGGTCCATCAACAAGCATCTCATACCTGAGCCTGGTCCCATGACTGATCAGCCTCAGCGACGGGATCCCAGATAATCTTTTTTTGAGCTGCGCCATGCTGCACTTCAGAGTGCCTTCAACCCAAAAAGACGAGAAAAATCCAGCATCAGGCAAATTCGACACCCTTCAATGACTCCATAGCCAGCGCGGTTGGCGCGTCAGGCACGCCCAGCGCCCTGAGGAAAGACACTACATTGGCCCTTCCTATGCCCAACCCTACGAGGAAGCCTATAAGCTGGGCAAGGTCCACTCCCTTTGCATTATCCTCAAAGAATTTAGCCACACGCATGGCCTCCTCAGGGCCGAAGCGCAGCAGCCTCACCGCCGAATCCAATTTTCCAGTAGTTACTTTTATCCCCATGGAATCACTTTTTATGGAATATCTCCTGAAATGGAAACCGTCAACCTTGTCAATAACAAAACGTTTGGGCGCATATCCATTCTTGTAGATAAGCGACACGATGCAGCTCCCCCTATCGAGCGACTGCGCCGCTCCAACATGCCGCTGTTCGAGAAGGCCAGAAGAGACAAGCCCGTCCAGGTTGCATGAACCCTGCAACCTGAAGATAAAACTGCACGCCGCGTTCGAGAGCACCTCGTTGTTTACATCCCCCACCAATTGAGTTGCGGCGACCACCATAAAACCAAACTTCCTACCCTCACGAAAGAACCTGCCAAGGCTCTGGCCCAAGTCCGGGAGTTTCCAGGCTTCATCAACCACCAGTATTTTTCGCACCAGTCCGGCAGGCTCCATCGAAAGCATAAAGGTGCGCACCGCTGCAAGCACGGATTGTGCGACTTTGGCTCTTTCCGATTCGTTCTCGATGGACGACAGGTCAACGCTGTTCACTCCAGAAAGCAAGCTCCCTGCACCCGCGCACGAAGCCTCACCGCCTCCCCACACTCTGCCAGACATGAACGCGACCGCGTCAGAATATTCGGAGCTCCAATCGATTATCAGGATATCGAAGCCCTTTTCCATGCGGAGCTTTGTAATCATGCTCTTCACAAGGTAGGTCTTCCCGGAGCCCGTAGTGCCTATCACAGAGACGTGCGGGTTTATCAGGACGTCGCCGTCCAGGAAGAAAGGCAGCTTATACACCTTTGTCTTTCCCATATAGACCCCATTGGGCCTAGTGCCGGGCTGTGGCTCCGACTGGCCTATTACATTGCAGTATGCCGCCGCAGTCTTCGAATTGGCCTTCAGCATCATGGTATCACAGAATCGAATCGTAATATCCTAACCATGTCCTCGCCAGACAGCTGCGAAGATTTTGTACCGAAAATTGCATCGAATTCTGAAGTAAGCTCCCTGGCCTGCAGCCTTGCCTCCTCCTCCGCCTTATGCCTGCTTTCCGAGTATGCGCTGGTCATCATGTAATAAACCAGCGCAAGCGGGACCCCGCCGCCATTTATGCCCTCGATTTCGTGGTCGAGATACGCTATTTCGGCCTTCAGCCTGTCTGCTGCGGCCAGACCCCTGCCAGAGGACGGCCTCGCTATCCTTGATAGCTCGATCTCCTTCATACCCTTTTTTGTCACAAGCCGCTCAAGCATGCGCTGCACGTCGATCCTTTCCACGTGCGCAATGAGCTTGAACGGGGCGCCCACATGCGCTATAAGGTTTTCTACCCTATCCCTGCTTACCTCTGTTTGGCCCAAGGAGGTCAGCCTAGCAGCCGACGTGGCTGTATATCCACTGCCAGATCTTGCGACCACCACATCCCTGCTGCCGCAAAGCTCGAAGCCACCGAAAACCTGCACCAAGTTCGTGTGCTTGAATATCCACGACTCGATAAAGCCCCACCCTTTGAAAGCGACCAGGGCGGTAAGTGCAGTGCAAGATGTGAAAGCAATCAGGTATGGGCTGAGCGTCACGACGCTGATGAGCGCAGCACCAACGCTTAGCCCTGCCATGAAAAGCGGCGTTTGCTTATAGATGTCGAATCTCATGCCAACACTAGAATATGTCAAACTTGCCCAGCGAAACCTCAGAACCGAGCACTTTAGCAAGTTCGCGTATCGATGTTATCGTCAAAATCGCACTGAGCACCGGAAAGAAGAAAACCTGCACCAATATGACCGCAAGCAGGTCTATCAGCTGCTTTATCAGCCCGGTGAAAGAGCTGGCGAGGCCGGACACCCCATTGATAAGAGATCCTATCGGCCCAGAAATGGTATTGGAAGCGCTTGCAGAGAAGAGGCCTCCTTCAACACCCTGGGCCTGGACCGTGAATGCACCCACAGAGGTCTGGTTTATCGCGCCGGAATACGAGGCGGTTATCTGCGCATCAAGCAGGTATGTGAGCGGGAAGATGGCGAACAGGCCAATCGCTATTGCTATCGCTGTGCCGCCAAGCCTGCGTGTTGGGTAAAAGGTCCTCAGTATAAGGCCGACCGGCAACAGCAACGGAATTGCTACTACGGAGATTACCTCAAGCAGCGCAGATTGGGTATATATGCTTATCACCGCAAACGTTAGCGCCGTCATTATAAAGTCCTCCTGGGAGAGCACCGGGGCAAGGATCGTGGAGAACGAGACGGACGCTATCCCAAGGTTGAGCTGCGTAGAGGATATAACCCCCAGAATCATATACAATCCAGAAACCGGCAGCAGAAGCCCCAGCGAGGAGTCGAGCAGGGACGGGTAGCTAGCGTTATTTATGGCCACCGGGCGTATCCCAACCAGGTAGTTATACGCGAAACATATCTCATAATTGGAGCTCATATATCCCTGGCAGGTTGCACTGGCATGCGAACTGGACACTAT
>DAHXLV010000024.1 GCA_027365815.1 Microcaldota archaeon | reverse complement strand
ACCCCCGCGATACCAGGGGCATGACAAGGCAGGACCTACTGAAGGTTTACAACAACTATTACTCACCGGCCAATATGGTGCTCTCCATATACGGGGGCGCAGCCGTGTCTACAGCCCTTGGCGCGGCAAAGAGGCACTTTGCAGGATTCCGCAAGAAGGGAAAGGCGCCTGTGCGGCATGTTTCGAGGGAGAAACAGGAGAGGAACACGCTGGTTGTGACCAGGCGCGGAGTGAAGCAGACGAGGATAGGCATAGGGTTCAAGACGCCGGAATTCAGGAAGGCGAAGTTTTCCGAATATCTATCATCGCTTGTAGCAGAGAAGCTACTGCAGCACAGGCTCTTTGAGGAGGTGCGCGAGAAGAGAGGCCTGTCATACGAGCCATTCGCAAAATCGTATACCTATTCCACATACGGCTTCTTCGGCGCAGAGGCCGGGGTGGAGCAGCGCAACCTGCTGGAGGCGGAGCGCGTCATACTAAAGGAGTTCGAGAAGCTGCAGAACGGCGAGGTAAAGAAAAAGGAGCTGGACACAGTCAAGAACGAGCTACGCATAGGCTACACCATAGCGAGGGAGAGGTCGCTCGACATGGCGGTGTGGGCGACGGCGTCGCAGATGACGGAGGGCGACCCGAACCTGCCGGGGAGGATGCCAGAGCTAATAGCGCGGGTCGGGCTCGACGACCTAAGGGGGTACTGCGGCAGCTACATAGACGTCGACAGGTACGCTATGTACATACTCAAACCAAGGTAACGCACCATTTTTATATTGATGCGGAACATTGTATATGAATCCTATGAAAATCGAGGAACTCCTAGCATACGCGAAGAGCAAGGGCTTCTTCTGGCCCAGCGCAGAGATATACGGGGGAGCGTCCGGACTTTTCGACTACGGGCACCTGGGCGCCCTGCTCAAGAGGAGGTTTGAGAGTCTTTGGCTGTCATATTTTGTCGACAGCAGCCAGGATTACCACCTCATCGAAGGTTCCAACATGCTGCCGGAAAAACCGCTGGTCGCATCCGGCCATTCCACAAGGTTTAACGACGTTCTTGTTGGCTGCACGAAATGCAAAACATACTACAGGACAGACGTGCTGCTTTCGGAGAGGAAGGTAAGCGTATCTGAAGGCGCATCACCCGAAGAGATGGACTCGCTGATCGAGAGGAATGGCATAAAATGCCCGAAATGCGGATCAGCCCTCGGCAAATCAAAAACTTTCAACATGATGATAGGGGTCAGTCTCGGCCCCGAGAAGGCGGACAAAGGATACCTGAGGCCGGAGACAGCGCAGTCGGCATACCTGAACTTCTTCCAGGAGTTCAACACGCTGAGAAAGACGCTGCCGCTAGGGCTCGCCATAATAGGGAAGGCGTACAGGAACGAGATCTCGCCCAGGCAGGGGCTGTACAGGATGAGGGAGCTTACCCAAGCAGAGCTGCAGATATTTTTCGACCCTGAAAGCTGGAAGCCAGAGATCGGCGAACTGTCAAGCAGAAAATTCACAGTGGTCGCATACGCCGACAAGAAAAGCCAGCAGCTCACCGCCGCAGAGGTTGCAAAAATGTACGGCATACCGGAGTTCTATGCATACCACATGGCGCTCATTGACAGGTTCTACACCGAAACAATCGGCGTTCCAAAAGACAGGTTCAGGTTCCTTGAGAAGGGCGGTGACGAGAAGGCGTTCTACAACAAGGTACACATGGACATCGAGGTCGACATAGAGAGCTGGGGCGGCTTCCGTGAGGTCGGCGGGCTGCACTACAGGGGCGACTACGACCTTACGTCGCATTCCAAGGGCTCAGGCCAGGAACTCGCGGTAACCGTAGACGGCAAGAAGGTTACCCCAAACGTGCTGGAGCTGAGCTTCGGCGTGGACAGGAATGTCTGGATGCTGCTCGATGTCTTCTACAAGAAGGATGAAGACAGGAGCGTGCTCACGCTCCCGAAAGCGCTCGCGCCATACCAGGCAGCCATATTCCCGCTGCAGAAAGACGGGAAACTGGAGGAACTGACAGGCAAGATATACAATTCTGTAAGGCGCAGGTTCAAGACCGTAACCGACTACAGCGGCTCGATAGGCAGAAGGTATGCGAGGATGGATGATGTGGGGACGCCATATTGCGTAACCGTCGACTTCAAGAGCGTGGAGGAGGGCTCACCGGAATACGGAACCGTTACGGTGAGGAACCGTGACGACAAATCGCAGTCCAGGATAAAGGCCGAAGAGCTGTCGTCCTTCCTGGCAAAGGCGTACGCGGCGGAGTGAGTCGTTGGAGCATGCGCATATACCAGAAATACCTGTCTCCATTTTCAGCCTTAAGCATACTTTCGAGAGCGCACAGCCCCTGACGTTCTACGCCGACTACAACGAGGTAAGCAACACAATAGTGTACCCGTACGACAGTTCGGTAATCAACCTGATGCATTCAGGGGACGACGAAAAAGGCACGCTCCATATAATGGGCAGGCACGCTGCGCCGGCAACCGGCGAGGTTAGCAGGAGGTTCAGGCTTAGCGACGACATGCAGAAGATATACAAGAAGATAAACACCGACCAGAGCATGGCCAAGGCCATATCGGCCTACAGGGGGATGCGGCTCACGCTGAACGACCCGTGGGAGACCACGCTCGTCTTCATAATCTCGCAATTCAACAACGTGAAGCGCATAAGGCTGATAACGAGAAACATAATCCAGAGGTTCGGCAAGGAGATATACGATTCGGGCGGCAAGGCTGTTGCAAAAGGCTTCCCGCAGAGCGCCGACCTGATGAAAGGTACGGAAAAGGACTTCAGGGACCTCGGCGCAGGCTTCCGCGCTAAATACATCAAGAGTGCCGCGGAATACTGCACCAACAACCTCAACCTTGGAAAACTGCCTGCCGGAAAATACGAAAAGCTGAGAGATAGCCTGATGGAGATAGACGGCGTAGGGGGGAAGGTGGCCGATTGCATCGCCCTTATGGGCTACGGCAACCTGGAGGCATTTCCCATAGATGTGCATATAAAGAGGGCGATGGAGAGAATATACTTCAAAGGACGGAAGATGGGTATGGCGCAGATACAGGAATTTGCTGAAGGGAGATGGGGCGTTTACAGGGGGTACGCGCAGCAGTACCTATTCCATAACGCAAGGGTGAGCGGAAGAAAGTGATGCTATGAAAGGGCTAGATGACGACATAGATAGGATCTCTGACGGACTTGCAATGAAACAGGCGGACTTCGACAAGGTGATGCAGATATCGAGGGAGCTCATAAGGGATGCTGGCCAGGCGATAACGCTGATGCACAACGGCGAGAAGAAGAAGGCGATGGAGAAGCTCTGCGTGATGGCCGGATCGGTAAAGCGGCTGCAGAAACTGGACAAGCAGTTCAAGTACAACACGCTGCAGGCATACCAGGAGTACGCCGAGGCGTACATATTTGCAGACATAAAGACAAAGCGGAAGATAACATCCGAGGAAGAGGTTGGGGTGGGCGGCGAAGCTTACCTTATGGGGCTGATGGATGTCGAAGGGGAGCTGAAGAGGGAGATACTCGATGCGTTAAGGGAAGGAAAGGTGAAGGAGGCGGAATGGTACCTCGACACGATGAAAACGATATACGACTCCACAAGGCGGCTTAGGTTTGCAGAGGCCGTGCTCTCCGGGTTCAGGAAGAAGCAGGACACCGCAAGGATACAGATAGAGAACGCAGGAAGCGAGATACTCATGTTCAAGAGCAGGAAGCTAAAGTAGCGAACCACCTAAGAAATGCCTGCCGCGCTTTAGAGCGAACGTCCGCCAAAAAAGGTCCGCGCGGCCGTTTTGTCTATATGCTCGTTGACGAGCGATAGCCTTTTTCCCGACGCTATCATGCTGGCTATTTTTTTGTCGCCGCCGCCAGCCCGCACTCCGGCAGCGATCCTCCTTATCCGTGCCGAGTATCTCCCATTAAGATACTTGTTCACCGAAGCCTGGGTTATCCCCATGCGCCTCGCGATTTCCTGCTGCCCCATATTGTACTTTGATTTAAGCAGCTTTGCTACGGCGATCCTGATTGCAGGTATCGCAACCCTCACCCTGCTGTCGCATTCGGATACCATCATTCAACACCGAAAGTATCCTTGAGCGAGCCGAATATGCCACCCTTCCCCTTCTTCTTTGGAGGCAGCTCCTGCGCCTGCCTCTGCGGCTTCTGCGTCGCTTTCTCGGCTTTCTTCTGGAACTTCGGCTCCTTCTCTTTAGGCTCCGAATCATCTGCGCCGAAAACGTTCTTTATCGACCCCAACATGCCGCTTATTCCGCCGCCTCCTGGCTCTCTCGCCGCCGGCTCCCTGGCCTGCGGCACAGCTTTCTCCCTTTTTGGCGACGGAATTTCATCCTGTACCCTCTGCTTGGCCGCTGTACCGCCGTACGAGTCCTCAATGCTTTTTACTATGCCTCTGGTGTCCATCCTGTAGAGCTTAGCCGCATCAAGTATGACCATGTTGCTCTTCGCCTTCATTGCGGCCGCAGTGTCCTCCACGTCCTTGCATACGGTGGCGCGTATGCCGCCGGTCTTGTTGGCCTCTATGACCGCCTCCATAGGCGTCCTAGATATCAGGATTGACATGTCGTACCCGGAAATAGAGTCGCGTATGTCCTTTATGAGCACCCTGTAGTCGTCAGAGTCATCATCGCTCATTATGCAGGTGTTTCCGCTCCTGTTTATTATGTTGGCGAGCCTTATGCACAATTCCTTCTGCTCCGATGCGAGATATACCTTCATTAGACCCCCCTTCTGACAATAAAATCCCTCTAAACAGTTATTAAGCTTTGTGATAGAATACAAATAACAAAATAGGCGATGCTTTGAGAGGAAGAGACACGCTCGTCGTATGCGAATCCTGCGGCAGGAAGGTTCCCAGGAACAAGGCGGTCATAGACGAGAAGGCGATACGCTTCAGCACCGAGCTTAAGACGGCTAACGACGTAAGGTTCTTCGAGAGGAGAAAGGTCGTCTACTGCATAAGCTGCGCGAAGCACAGGGGCATATTCGAGAAGAAAAAGCGGCAGGCTATAGAACGCTCAAAAAGGTTCTGACCTATGGTAGAAAAGGAGGACTTGCTCATCTTCAAGATGCGCCAGAAGAGCCAAGAGGCTCCCCCTCCGCAGCCAGAACCGCAGGCACAGCCGCAGCCGGTTCCAGAGCAGCAGGTGCAAGCAGAACAGCCAGCGCCAGCCATAGAGGAGGCGCAGCAGCCCGTGCAGGTTGCGCAGCCCCCTCCAATGCCTGCGCAGAAGCCGCAGAAGAGGCAGAAGAAGGGGAAATCAGACATTGAGGCGGAAAGCAGGCAGGCCGCAAGCGGGCTCTACTGCGAATGGCACCCGTGGCGCCAGGCATACGCCGTCTGCTATACCTGCCACAAGCCGTACTGCTACGAAGACATATCGGAATACAACGGCAGGTACTATTGCCTTGAGGACATAGACGCCGCAGCGGCCAGCGAGAAACCCACAACCACGTTCGAGTACAACAAGGTAAGCATGGTGTCCGCGAGCGCGTTCATACTCACAATCCTGGTATACGTCTATTTCGTTAGCAACCTGCTTGTGTACATAGGCACTTTGGCGGCCCAGAGCGGGATCGGCAGCATCCTGTCCGCCGCAAACTCAACCTACATGCTGGTGCTGGCAGGCCTGCTGATACTAATATTCGTTTTCATGTCCGGGGTCCTGATATTCGCGCAGTCCAGGAAGGGGTACTGGCTAGCCATTTTCTCAGGCTCGATAGCATTCGTATTCTTCAGCTACATCTACATAAGCAACTTCGAGCTGTACGGCTTCGTGATAAGCGCGCTCTCCTTCATCGGCATAGTGGGCCTGAGGTATGCGATACATTCGAAGACCATGGAGTCTCAGCCAAAGGCCCCGACCCCCTCCGAATCGCTGGCATACAACTGGCCTACCGCCAGCAGCTTCTGATCAGCCCAAGGTCCTGGTCTGGTACCTTCCACGTCTTTCTATCTCGGCGAGCCTCCTGGTGATTTCGGCATGCGCTACGGAGCTTTTCCTATACCCGCTGAGGAACCTCGCGAATAGTCCCTTTGATACTGCCCTCTTCATAAGCAGGAGGTCTAGCGCCTTGTCCTCCGCAGACCTTGTCGCCTCAGCAAGGCCGAAGTCTATGATCCATAGTCCGCCATCCCCGTCTATCATCATGTTGGCCGGTGTGAAATCCCCGTGCGCTATGCCTATGTTGTGCAAGATGCCGCACTGCACGCCTGCGCTGTACAACGCATGGCCCATCTTTGCGCCGGCCATCACCATGCCGCCGTTCGTATATTCGTGAAGGTTCCTTGCCTTTATCCTCCTTATGTAGAGCTTGGTGCCGTCAACAAGCAGCACGTTTGGCGCGTTGATGCCGTTCGAGGATGCTGCGTAGAGCATCCTGGCCTCGGTCTTGGTGCGCCTCTTCCTCAGCGAGTCGTCAATCTCCTTTATCCTGTACCTCTTCCTTACCCTGTCCTTTATCACAACCTCGACCCCGAGGAAATTCCCGCTGTAGACCTTCGCCTCCGCGCCCTCGCCCATCATCTTCATGCGGTCACCACGTTACCTTCACCGTGTCAACGCGGTATCGTTGGTTTATCGTCAGGGCGCGTGCGCCGTAGCGCTGCCCGCTCATGTGCATCTTTTCTGCCACCACGGCTATCATCGCGCCGTTGTCGGCATTGAACTCGTTCGGCGACACGAAGAACCTGGCGTCGTGGTCCCCAGCCATCATGCCTAACATCTCCTTCAGGCGCTTGCTCTGCGCGACACCGCCGCATGCCATAAGCTCCTTTTTCTTTGAGAGAAGCATCGCCCTCTCCGCCGCTTCGCAAAGCATTGCAAACGAGGTTTCCTGCAACGAGTACGCCGTATCCTTTACGGAATGGCTCTTCAATGACTTTTCCGCATGCGTAAGCAGCCCGGTAAAGGTGAAGTCCATGCCCTTCACAGTATAGGGCATTTCGAAGTACCTGCCGTGTTCGGCGGCCTTTGCGACCGTCGATCCCCATGCAGGAACGAGGTGCGCCGCGCGCGCGAAGTTGTCTATCATGTTGCCTATGCCTATGTCAAATGTTTCGCCATATACCTGATAATGCCTGAACGGCCTTTCCACAAGTCCGAGGACCTGCGAGTTGCCCCCGCTGACGTAGAGGACAAGCGGGTCCTTCAGCTTGAACGCCTGCTTCGTGATTTCGATATGGCCGAGCGCGTGGTTCACCGGCATGAGCGGCAGGCGGTACCTCGCTGAAAAAAGCTTTGCCGCCATGTGGCCTACGGAGAGGCACGGGCCAAGGCCCGGCCCTTTCGTGTACCCTACGGCATCGATCTGATTTGCGCCCAGTCCTGACTCGTCAAGCGCATCCTTTATCACCGCCGCAGCGTTCCTCATGTGGAAGTTGGCCACCTGTACTGGTATCATACCCCTGTCCTTTATCGGGTACATTCTCTTCTGGTTGGCAAGTATCCTGCCGTTGTCGCAGATGCCAACTCCAAAGGTGTGGGCTGTGCTCTCGATCCCAAGGACTGCCATAAAGAATCAGTTAATCTAACTCCAAACAGGAATAAAAGGCTTTATGGATTCAGATGACGTCTATTATGTCCTCCTTGTAGCCCATCCCCATCAGCGCCTTCTTCGTGGTGTCCTTGTGGTCTCCTTGCAGCTCAACAACGCCGTCCCTGCTAGTTCCTCCGCAGGCCAGTATCCTCTTGAGGTTCTTTTCCGCCTTCTCGAGCTCGTCGTTGTTTATTCCCTCTATCACAGTGACGACACGGTTGAACTTCGCCTTCTTGGTGTAGACCCTTATCTTGCTCTCTGTTTCCCTGTCAAGCACGGAGCATACGCAGATATCTTTCGGCAATCCGCATTTTGGGCACACGTCCGGCATTAGTTTCGAGCACCTTTTTCGTTGAGGATAGTGTTTATCCTAGCAATAGTCCGCCTTATCTCCCTGGTCTTTATTACCTTGCTGGCCACCCCGGTTGAGGCGACCTTCCTTTTCTCTATGCTGAGCTCTAGCTCAAGCTCGCCTAGCTTGGTTTTGAGTGCGCTTTCAGACAGAGACCTTAATTCGCTTGCTTTTATTTCAGACACCTTTCCTTTATTGTTATGCTCCTTTCAGATATTAAAAGCTTTGCGTGTGCTTTAGGTTTTCCGGTCCTCATGATAAAAAGTATATTAATAGTTTATCCTGCAAACTAATAGTTGGTAATAGATGCAGAACTTCAAGACCACCGCAGACATCAAGGTGCCCGAGAATCTTATTGACCAGGTGATTGGGCAGAAGGCGGCAACAGAGATAATAAAGAAGGCCGCGAAGCAGCGCAGGAATGTGCTGCTGATAGGCGCGCCTGGAACCGGCAAGACGATGCTGGCGCAGGCTATGGCAGAGCTGCTGCCGGCTACAGAGCTAGAGGACATACTTGTCTACAAGAACGTAAACGACGAGAACATGCCATTGGTCAAGGCGGTGAAGACCTATCCGAACGACGAGGCCAGGATCAAGGGCGGGGACGGCCAGGGCAGGCTGATCATACAGAAGGAGCGCATGAAGAACAAGATGACCATGGGGCGCGGCGCATCCGCAGTCACCCCTATAATACTGATGCTTGTGATAGTGCTCTTCGGGCTGTCGCTAAGCGGCTTCATAACCGGCT
>DAHXLV010000002.1 GCA_027365815.1 Microcaldota archaeon | reverse complement strand
GTGATTACGGACAGGGACCTCGCTAGGTACAAGGAGGCGACAGCGCAGTTCAACAGGCCAACATTCGAGTTCGCTTTCGTAATGGACACGCTCAAGGAGGAGCGTGAGCGTGGAATAACGATAGACATACAGCACAGGGATTTCCAGACCCAGAAATACTACTTCACAATAATAGATGCGCCAGGCCACCGCGACTTCGTAAAGAACATGATTACCGGCGCAAGCCAGGCGGACGCTGCCGTGCTGGTCGTGAGCGCCAAGGATGGAGTGCAGGCGCAGACAAGGGAGCACGCACAGCTCATATTCGTGCTTGGAGTGCAGCAGGTCATAGTTGGCATAAACAAGATGGACGAGGTCGGATACGACCAGCAGAAGTACGAGGCGACGAAGAAGCAGGTGGGCGACATGCTCAAGACCATGGGATTCAAGGTCGACCAGATACCGTTCATACCGTATTCGGCGCAGATAGGCGACAATGTCAAGGAAAAATCTGACAAGACCGCCTGGTACAACGGGCCTACGCTGCTCGGCGCGCTGGACAACCTCAAGGTTCCGGAGAAGCCGGTCGACAAGCCGCTGAGGCTCCCGATCCAGGACGTATTCAGCATATCGGGATTTGGAACCGTGCCTGTAGGCAGGGTTGAAAGCGGAGTCCTGAAGGCAGGAGACCAGATAGTGATAATGCCCGGCGGCGCGAAGACAGAGGTGAAGAGCATAGAGATGCACCACCAGCAGCTGCAGAAGGCCGAGCCTGGCGACAACGTAGGATTCAACGTCAAGGGCCTCGAGAAGAAGGACATAAAGAGAGGGGACGTGGTCGGGCCTGCAAGCAACCCGCCGACAGTCGCTACCGAGTTCAAGGCGCAGGTGATAATACTGCACCACCAGAATGTGATCGCAAAGGGCTATACGCCTGTCTTCCACATCCACACAGCGCAGATAGCGTGCACTTTCGAGGACATACTCGAGAGGAAGGATCCGAAGACCGGCCAGACGGTCGAGCAGAACCCGCAGACCATAAAGACCGGAGATCTTGCGATAGTCAAGATAAAGCCGACGAAGCCGATAGCATGCGAAAAGTTCAGCGACTTCAAGCCGCTCGGCAGATTCGCCATCCGCGACATGGGAGAGACAATCGGCGCTGGGGTAATAATAGACGTAACGGCGAGGAAGTGAATGGATGCCGACAGCCGTTATAAAGCTCGTTAGTACGAAGGCAAGGGACGTCGACGCCATCGCCAAGCAGATAAAGGAGATCGTCACTTCGATAAACATCAAGTGCAAGGGCCCTGTCCCACTGCCTACAAAGGTCATCTCTCAGACGACCAGAAAGGCACCGTCGCACCAGGGAAGCCACACCTATGAGAGATGGGAGATGCGCTTCCACAAGCGCCTAATCACGATAGAGAGCAGCGAGCAGGCATTAAGGCAGATAATGAGGATACCTGTGCCTGACAGCGTGCAGATAGAGATGAGCCTGAGCTGATCTCATCTTGTGCTCTTCTTTATCCCGGATATCCTTCTAAGCAGGTCGCTCTCCTCGTCGCTTATCAGGTTTGCAAACTCGCCCTTGAGCAGCCTCTCATCGTCGTCGGTGACCCTTGTGTAGAGGACCTGCCCTTCCCTGACCTGGCGCCCGAAGGTCGGTTCGTCCATGGATATCGCCACGCTGTCGCCTTTTTTCGCCGCTTCGAGCGGGGCGCGCTCGTTCTGTATGCCCTTTACATTACCGAGAACCTCTCCAACCTCGTTCATCAGCAGCCAGCCCACCTTTATCCTGCCGGCAACCACATTTACCCCGAATATCGCAGGGTGGGACACCCTGAAGCAGCTGTTAGGCAGCACCTGCACCGCACCCGGGAAGACGATCCTGCTTTCGGCTTTGCTTATGCTGCTCTTTTGTATAGCGTCCACCAAGAGTTTGTAGTCATCTATAAGCTTGTATATTATATTGCTGTTTATCACCCTGACCCCGCTGTCGAAGGACGCCGCCTGGGCATCATTGTCGATGTTGACGTTGAACGAGAGCACGACCTCGTATGTCGGGCTGACCGAGAGCTGCGAGAAAGCATCGACGATGTCCCTCTTCGTTACGTCCCCGAGCCCCTTCTTGCTTATCTTGAATCCCATGCTCTCCATCAGCCTGGATATCGCCTCCAGGCTGCCTATCGAATCGGTTTTGAGTATCACGCCCTCCTTCTCAGACCTGAAGACATCCCCAAGCTCGGCGTTTATCTCAGTGGAGTAGTTCTGGTCGGTGACCGGTATTATAGGCGACCCAGCCATCGCCTCTTCAAGGCCGTTGCCGCTTATCTTAACTCCTGAGGCGGCCGCCACGCTGTCCACGTAGTCGAACTTGCTCGTGCTCTCGCGTATCTCCTGCATTGCCTTCGCCTTCAGCAGCGCCTTTATCTTAGCGGTTGCGATGCCGTTTGGCGTAGCGAAAGCTATCACGTCGTTGGTCTTCAGCATGCCGTCATAGAGTATGACGTCGATTGTGGTTCCAAGCCCTTTCACCTCCTTCTTCTCCAGTATGGAGCCCCTGCCAGAGCCGCTCACCTCTATGTTCAGCCGCATCTCGAGGTACTTCTGGGAAAGGCCTGTCGCGACCATAAGCAGCTCGGCGACGCCCTCCCCTGTTTTGGCGCTGAGCGGCACTATCGCTAGCTCCCTCTGGAAATTCCTGACCCTGTCGTACCTCTCTGAGTTGAAGCCCATCTCACTGAGCTTGCCTATCATGCCGAAAATGCTCTGCTCCAGCGCGTCCTGGACCCCCTGGTTCTGCTTCGCCATCGCCTCGGCGAAGCTCCTCGACTTTGTGTTTATCCAGCCTGTTATCAGGTCTATTTTGTTGGCGGCTATTATGAACGGGGTCCTGTAATCCTTGAGTATCTCTATTGCCTCTATAGTCTGTGGCTCGAAGCCCTTGCTTATGTCCACTACAAGTATGGCAAGGTCGGCCACGCTGCCACCCCTCTTCCTGAGGTTGGTGAAGGCCTCGTGCCCAGGCGTGTCTATGAAGAGCAGCCCTGGTATGGCGATGTCTCCCACGCTTGCAAGCATAGGCCCGCATATCCTCTTTATGACGTCGATGGGCACCTCGCTTGCGCCTATATGCTGCGTTATGCCTCCGGCTTCCCTTGCGGCTACGGTGCTGCTCCTTATCCTGTCGAGCAGGGCCGTCTTGCCGTGGTCGACATGACCCATTACCACTATGATGGGCTGCCTTATCATCGAATCACAAAACGAGGCTACAATAGGTTTGTCAGTCTAAGATATAAAAAGTTAGGTGAGCGGCTCTTTGACGCGTTGTGCCATCTTCAGCTGGCGGGTCGCTGCCAGGTAACTGTCGACCTCTGCCATAGCACGGGCCGTGCTTCCCTTATAGCGTTCTACGAGGAGGCCGCCAAGCCCGTTTGACCTAAAGTCCTTCCCCGTCAGCTCCCCGTAGGGCTTGCCAGCCTTCTTCGCTAGGCGGAGTATCGCATCGACGCGGTGGTACGCCGTATCGTAATAATGGTCCGGCATCCTATCTCCCAGCGGGTTCATCTCCTTTTCCAGGAAACCTGCCTCGACCAGCGCCTTCCTCGCCGTGGTGTATCTGAGGATGCCCCTCGCGTATTTCTCAAGCTGCTTCGCGGTTATCTGTTCAGGCGCAATCCCGAGTGCTGCGACGATCTCGGTAATCCTATTTATCCTGTTCTCCTTGGATGACCAAGTGCCCTTTGGTGCTTTTTCGCGCCTCTCAAGGCTCCGCACCGCGCTGTCTCCGCGCGCCTTCTCTGCCCACAAGCACATCTCTCTGCCCTTCTCTGATATGAAATCCGCATGCATGCTCTTCACCGTCTCGCGCCATCCGGCTGCTGCAACTTCGACATGGCCTGATATGCGTATGTATTCTGTGCCTACGTGGCGGTTCTTCCACGTAGACAGCGCCCCGTTTGAAACAAGACTGTCAATTGCCGTCCTGGTTGGTATAATCCCCCATCTGTACCTCAGCAGGCTCTCTTCCAGCATACTCTTGGTTACTATCTGATTATGCGAAGAGAGGAGTTCGAAAAGTTCCACTATCACGCACTTTTCCAAGAGGTTGTAACTTGAAGATGGCGCAGATATCCCTTCGCTCCCGTGCATCCTCCCTGGCGCTGAAGTGTTCACGCGATTACCCAAGCAGAATGCGCTTTCAAGATATTTATACTTTTCAACCAGGCGTCTTCACATCCATGCTCCTCCACAAATAAAGCGAGGCAACCGTGCCATACGGCTTCCAGCGTTCAGCAAGCTCGGAGAATTTGCTCCCCGAAGGGTAATCCCTTAGCTTGTATGCTTTCTTTATCGCCTTCTTTATGCCGAGGTCGTCCCTCGGCACTATGTCGGTCCTGCCGAGGCTGAACATCAGGAACATCTCAGCAGTCCACCTCCCTATGCCGCGCACCTCGTCCAGTTCCTCTATTATGTCCTCGTCGTCCATCGCTCCGAACTTGCCCAGTTCAAGCCTTCCGTCCTTTATCCTTGTGCAGAGATCAACAAGATAAGAGTACTTCTGCGGCGATATGCCGGCTTTCCTCACCTTCTTCTCCGGCGTCGCTAGGAACCTACCAGGCGACGGCATCCTGTTTTTGTACAGCGCCTTGAATTTCCTCTCTATCGAGTCGCCAGCTGCTCCTGATATCTGCTGGTATATTATCGCGCTTATCAGCGACTCGTAGGAATCCCCTCCCCAGTTGGCCCTTATGAAGCCCAAGCGCTTTATCAGCTTTGCCAGCACCTTATCCTCCTTAGAAAGGTGTTTCATTCCGGCTGCCCAGACTGTCCTGTCATATATTGTCGGCAGTTTGCGTTTCATGCGGTCACATTGATAAGTTTCTGGAAAACGCTTTACATATTCCTGTAAAGACTCTTAAACCTATTTCTGCGCAGCCTGCAGCTTTTGAAGCTGTCAGAGCAATGCACAAAAACGCCGCGATGCAAAGCTATTTATTCATTGGATCACAAAAAGAATCGGCGATCGAATGGCATTAAAATTGGGTATGGCAATTGTTGCGCTGACAATGATGGCGCTGCTGCCATCTGTCTTGTATGCAGGGCTGCCGCAGTTCCCGATCACACCATACAGCAACGCCTCGCAGTTTGGCTACCACGTGATCAACATATCCACATACGGGTATTTCACAGCGACGATTGGCAGCCACGTTTTCAACACGACGCAGAACTACATATCCCCCAACGAAGCGGGCGTGACGATAAACAACGTCTCGTATAACCTTTATCCTGGAAAACCGGTGCCTATCGTCAATGAAAACGGCAGCTACGTGATGCTGGTGAAGGTAAACTACATACCCAGGCTGCACAATGTCAACTTGAACATATACAGCCTCCAACCGACCACGACTACCACCATAAGCACCACATCGGTGAGCACCACTTCTACAACCACGGTGCCGCCTACCACCTCGCTCTATACGGCTCCGTCGACTTCCACGGTTTCCACCACTGCAATGCAGCAGGGCGCGACCACCACAGGCAGTATCATATCGCAGCTGATCGCAGCGATAAAGGGCTTCCTCTCAAGGCTGTAACCGCGTAACCGTCCCGCTGGCGAATATCCGCGGTTCCTCCTTCCTGACCAGCAGGAACATCTCGCCTGGACTGAGCGCCAGCTGTGCCGCAAGGCTCAGCTCAAATTCCTCGCCCAGTTTCACAGCTTTGCACAAGCTTGACCTGAACCCGGAGACAAGCCACATCTCGCTGTAGTCCAGGCCATTGCCCTTCACCATCTGGCTCACAGATACGCGCGCTGTAACTTTCGATACGCGCTTAACCTCCACCTTTGACAGTATATCGCCTTTGCCTATCTCGCTTGATTCCGCGCCCCTTATGGCAATGCCTACTCTAGTGTTGGTCCCAGCCTCCTTTATGTCCTGGTCCTGGCTCTGCAGCGACCGTACGCTTATCCTATTCCCAGAGCTGCAGAAAAGTTCGTCATGCACCCTGAG